>CAZUDD010000035.1:0-10095 GCA_964619665.1 uncultured Desulfurococcaceae archaeon
CAATATCAACGCTTAGAAGACTAGGTCTTGATGATGTTGTAACTGTATTGGAGAAGTATGTAAAGTTGTCAAAGTGAAGTATACAGCTTGCTATGTAGCTATATCTCAATGCCAATACTGCGAAGTCTATCCACAATATATTTTGAGTCTTCCTCGTATAGACTAACAAGTTTTCTTACAATCTTTGTATCGAAGTCTATTTCACCTCTATCGACAAGGTCTTTGAAAATCCTTAGGTCATGAAGATCTTTATTAGCACCTCTACGGGCTTTAAATACAGCCCAACATGATGGAAGAACATATTTTATTTCAACACCTTCTACAATGATTTTCTTTGTGCATATATTAAGTGCTTCCTCAGGTATATAGAAGTCGTGTATGTTCTCGTATAGCTCTATCACTATGTCTATACCGTCAACATTTACGACCAGAGATAGTGTTCCAAGTTCGGTAAGTCCCGTAGACCAGTGATTTCTGTGTGCTATTTCTCTTAGTTTATCCTCTTCAAGTAGTGGACTGAGTGTTGTTACGAATAGATCTACATCTCCTTCAAATTCTCTACTTTTGGTTTCTATATATAGACAAGTATTACCTATTATAACACCATCGATACCCTCTCTCCTCAATACATCTATGACTTTAGCTAAATGGCGAATCGTGTAGGCCAATGCCTTATCATCACCTCACTTCTTCATTACAGCTTCCATTCTCTTTGGCCTAAGGTTTCTACTTTTACATCGACGACATTTTTCAGCTTCCGGAGGATTTAGAGCACCACACTTTCTACACACCTTCTTATTCAATACTCTGTTTTCAACGATCTTTAGGAGTTCGGGATCTGTTATCGGCATAGTTGTCACCTCGTTAACTCTGATTGTAGGTCTTGTCAGCTATACTTATGTCCTCGAACTTTTAATCTTATAAGCTACTTATCTGCTAGACCTAGGCTAGGCGGTGAGGTAGAGGAATGAAGATACCGCTTGATCAAATCTGCGTAAGAAGTGGTGTACTATGTCCTCGTTGTAGAGAACTTGTAGCCTCTGGACGTGTTAATGAATTCGAAGTTGAGCTCATGCGAATACTACTTGAGCTAGAGAACGACCCTCAATTCAAGTTCTTAAAAGAGAGTTCATATGTAAAGAGCTATCTCAAGAATAGCATACTTGTAATGATACTTGACCTACCCGAAAACGTAACATCACAACAAATAGCTAGACTTGCACGTACTATCAGCAGTAGAGTAAGTGAAAATCTAGGTAATGTAAAGATACGTGTTGTTCGAAGATCCAACGATGTTAGGAATATGATTGCTCAGATATTAGCACCTGCTAGAATTCAAGGTGTTAACACTCTTTGGTCTCCTGACGGAACTGTTCAACACATTGTACGTGTTCCTCGAAATGATGTACGATTCTTGCCAGGGCCTGTAAATGAGCTCGAAGAACTCTTTAAAGAAATTTTCAATGAACAGTATCGGATAAGGATAGTCTGAGCATAGCTACAAATACTTATTATTGTAAGGGATATCCATGCATACAAAATACAAAACACATCGAGTAGAAGAGATAACACCAGACCTAAATGGCTCAAAAGTAGTAGTAGCTGGATGGGTTCATCAGATAAGAGATCTCGGTGGAAAAAAGTTTATATTGATTAGAGATGGTAGTGGTATTATCCAGATAGTAGTATCAAAGAATGAAGCTTCACCAGAGATATTAAAAACTATTGATAATCTGACGCTTGAATCCGTTGTTAAGATTGAAGGAGTTGTTAAAGAGGATAAGCGTGCACCAAGAGGTGTCGAGATAGTACCTATAGACATTAAGATTTTGAGTCCTGCAAAGAAGCCATTACCTTTAGATGTTTCAGGAAAAGTACCAGCAGACTTAGATACAAGACTTCGTGAAAGAATTCTTGATTTAAGAAGACTTGAAACAATGGCAATATTCAAGATAATGGATGTAGCTGTAAACACAATACGTGAATTCCTAAGAAGGAAAGGCTTTGTTGAAGTATTTACCCCCAAAATAATTGCTACAGCTACTGAAGGTGGTGCAAACCTATTTCCTGTGGTATACTTTGGAAAAGAAGCTTTTCTTGCTCAAAGTCCTCAACTCTACAAAGAACTTCTAGCAGCAGCATTTGAACGAGTATTTGAGATAGGTCCCGCATGGAGAGCTGAAGAAAGTGATACGCCATACCATCTAGCAGAGTTTATTAGTATAGACATAGAGGCTGCATTCATGGATTATCAAGATGTTATGAAGATACTTGAAGAGCTGGTATACGAAGTTGTCAATAAAATCAAGAATGAATGTAGTAAAGAATTGAAAATACTAAAGTATGAACCTCCAAATATCTCATTACCTATAAAGAGGATAAGCTATACTGAAGCTCTAGAAATACTTCGAAATGCAGGGTTAGATATACGCTTTGGCGATGATATAGGTACTCCAGAGCTAAGAGTTCTTACAAGAGAACTCAAAGAAGAACTTTATTTCATAGTAGACTTCCCTATTGATACAAGGCCTTTCTACACAAAGCCAAAAAATGATGATCCAAGACTAAGTGAAAGCTTTGATTTAGTATGGAAACATATTGAATTAGCTTCTGGTAGTACGAGAATTCATAGAAAGGAGCAATTGATAGAAGCCCTTAGAAAGAAAGGTCTTAGACCTGAAAGCTTCGAATTCTTCTTAAAATGGTTTGACTATGGCATGCCTCCACACGCTGGTTGGGGATTAGGCTTAGCTAGATTTATGTTAATGCTTACTGGTAGAGCTAATGTAAAGGAAGTAACGCTATTTCCAAGAGATAAGAAGAGGCTAATACCATAATCGATTCTTTAAGTCCATAGAAGTGGATTTGATCTAGTAATCTCTCTTAAGAACACTGTTACGTATGAGCCACGAGGCATAAAGAGCTCTATAAACATGCATTCACCATACCCTTCAACATGACAGCCTATATCAAAATATCTATGTATTGATGGTACGCATAGTAGAGACCTCAATGAACCATAGAACCTTAAACCTAGCTCTGGAACCATGAAAAGATCCAACTTTAACTCTTCTCGTCTCAATACTTCATCAACTGCATAACCTATAAGTCTAGATATAGGGTTTGGAGTTGTATTCTGAACTATCTTCATTATCTTGTCAAATTTTAATCCTATTATAGGCACAATGTTCTTCAGAAATAGATATTTGAAGTCTAGTATGGATTCAAAACCAAGACTTTCCAGCATTGCATTCCATAGAATTGATATTGTGAGATTGAATAGATAAGATTGATATGCATTAACAAATAGTTTGATATAGGGTTTTATTTTTTTAAGGATATTCTTAGCTACTTCATCATTTAATGCACCATGCTTTATAATTTCTTTGCATGCAGTATATTCGATATCTAGATGTGCCTTTCCAAATTCTCTACATAGATTAATGTCTACTCCATGAAGTTCAGCATTTAATCTTAGTTTGAATGATTTATTGGATTCACTTATGATTCCATGCATAAGTATCGATGCTAAGGCTTCGATGAAATTTCTCTGAATTATATGTCTACCCACCAAATGGGTTATGGGTCTATGTGTTCCAAATCGTTGATAACCATAGTAATTCAGTAAGATCCTGTATTTTTCTATAATAGCTATTCTTTGTTGAAGAATATCTATGCGATCTTGTGTACATACGGTTAGCAGAAATGCGTTACCATAGTGTTCCGGAACTAGATGGATATACTTGCCATGGGTTAGGGGAGTTATGATTGCTTCTAAGAGTCTATGTTTTAACATGATGTTAGGTACACAATCACAATTTTTAAGGAGTATAAATTGGTATGTAGTACCTCTGGTCTCTTTTAGGCCTAGGTATTGTGCATACCTACATCCGTAGAGTTTCCTTAGCTTTTCAGCTACCTTAATCGTTGATATTTTTGTCTTTCGTATTAAAGCAAGATAGTCTCTTGCTTCGTGTATATGTGATTTCGTAAACATTGTATTCACAAGGAATTCTCTCGATGGTATCTCTACGACTAGAAATCCTTCTGGTCTAGGTATGTATATATCCATAGACTCTAAGTCCATGGGATAGGTATATAATAGCATACCAACTATATTGTCTAGTGGGTTAAGAGATCTCATTGTGTTGTTCCTCATAGCTCTACAAAAGCTTGAGATGACCTGTTATCCTATCAATAATATCCTTAGGTGCAGGACCAATAGCAAGTGTTGTTATAGTACCAGGGGGTAGTTCAGTTAAACCTGCATCTGCTATAAGAGCTGTTGGTAAATCCATTGTTTCAGCTTTTCTCTTTAACTCGAGCAGCTCTTCAAGGCTATCGACTTTCAAAACAATCTTTTTCTGTCCTTGTGATAGCCATTGATGAAGCCATCTACTCCACCTTGGATTATTCATAGATTTTAAAACAGCTTCAACTGCTGCATGAGCAACCTGAGCAGCTAATTTCCCTTTACTCATCTTGATATCCGTTCTTACAACTATTACCTGTTTGTACTCCTCATGGTTCATAGCATGCATATGCCTCTAGACTCTTGACAGTCACTCCATCTTCCTAAATAGCTTAAAAAGTTCCAGACTTAAAAGAGTCGGAAATCAATGTTAGCTAGTGTGAGGGATACTCTATGTCTTCAGCAAGTTCAACAGAAGAATATGTACGTATACCAATTCATGAAGCAGCACAAATTAGGATTTGTTCAAGTTGTAGAAGAACTATTGTTCCAGGAGAAAAAGCAGTTGCATTTGTATGTCCTAACTGCGGTACTGTAGTTGTTTGGAGATGTTATAAGTGTAGAAAAATGGTTGTTAGCTATCGTTGTCCTAACTGTGGATTTGAAGGTCCTTGAGGTGATTGTATGTCTAGTGAGAAAGAAAGTAAGGTTGTTGTGGTTGTTCGTGTGTATCCAAAAGAGATCTTAGAAAAATTCGATGATCTTATACGCAGTATAGAACAGAAACTTCCTAAAGAGAGATACACTATAACGAAGTGGGAACCCGTAGACATAGCTTTCGGATATAGAGCCCTGGAACTCTACATAGTGATGCCAGAAATGATTGAAGGTGGAACAGAAGAACTAGAAGAAATCTTAAAGAGTGTTGAAGGTGTTGATAACATAGATGTAGTATACGTATCCAGGATATCGTTTTAATCAGCAACACTACAACAGACCTTTAGTCCTGTTCTATTGTGGCGTTGAACTATGTATGTGAGAAGAAAGGTTGAGTTGCGTATAATAGAGTTACTTAGACAGAAAGGAGGTTCAGCAACGGATAAAGAAGTATATGAGAGTTTAAGACGTGAATTTGGATTATCACAACAGGAATTCCATAAAATACTTATGTATCTTGAACTTGAAGGTTTTATCAGTGTAAGACCACAATATCGTGATTCTAAAGTTATAAGTCTAAAACGATATTGAGTTCTATGAAAA
This sequence comes from uncultured Desulfurococcaceae archaeon, assembly GCA_964619665.1. Classification (GTDB taxonomy): domain Archaea; phylum Thermoproteota; class Thermoprotei_A; order Sulfolobales; family Ignisphaeraceae; genus CAZUDD01. Next base: position 5,453 of record CAZUDD010000035.1, read on the forward strand.
TTTACTCCCATAAGAGATCAGTTAGGTAAACTATAAAATATTGAACAACACCTTAAAATTATGAGGGTTAGATATGGGTGTTAATTTACGCGACTTAATACCTCCAGAAGCACGTCGAGAAATTTCCGATCTTAGAGAGTTAATGGGTAAAGTTATAGCATTCGATGCATATAACGCGTTGTATCAATTCCTTGCTGCGATACGTCAATCTGATGGAACTCCACTAATGGATAGAAAGGGAAGAGTAACAAGCCATTTAAGCGGTTTATTCTATAGAACTATAAACCTTGTAGAGAATGGTATTAAGCCTGTATATGTATTCGATGGAAAACCACCAGAAATAAAGAGAAAAGAAATTGAAAGAAGAAGAATGTTGAGAGAGCAAGCTGCTATAAAAGCAGAGAAAGCTTATAGAGAGGGTCATATTGAAGAAGCACGAAAGTATGTTGTTCAAGCTGCAAGGTTGACTGACGAAATGGTTGAAGCAGCTAAAAGACTATTAGATGCTATGGGAATACCCTATATCCAAGCACCAGCAGAAGGTGAAGCACAGGCAGCCTATATAGCATTAAAAGGTGATGCATGGGCTGTAGCTAGTCAAGACTATGACTCTCTTCTCTTTGGAGCTCCAAGACTAGTTAGAAACCTAACAATTTCTGGTAGAAGGAAACTCCCTGGAAAAGATGTCTATATAGAGATAAAACCAGAAATAATTGAGTTGGAAAAACTTTTGAAGAACTTAGGGATATCTCGAGAGCAATTAATAGATATAGCGATACTTATTGGAACTGACTATAATCCAGATGGTGTTGAAGGTATTGGCCCTAAAACAGCATATCAACTAATAAAAGCTCATGGATCTATAGATAAAGTATTGAAAGTACTTCACCACGCAAAATTCCCTGAAGATCCTATGAAGATACGTGAATACTTCCTTAAACCTCAGGTAACGGATAAATACAGTATTGAGTGGAACGAACCTGATGAGAGGAGGGTAATAGATATTCTTGTGAATGAGTACGACTTCTCTAGAGAACGTGTTGAGAATGCATTGCAAAGGCTCAAGAGAGCCTATAGAGAGTATCTAAAAGGTACCATGAGAAGTCTTGATGCATGGTTTAAGATTAAGAAGTGAACATACCTGTAGTAGAAAATTCACTAAGAACTCATTTGCCTTAACACGACACATCACTTCATTGCAATATCTAAACCCCATAAACATAACTACATCTTTATCCTCAATATGGTGACAAAGACCTCTGTAAACCTCTTCTAACTTCTCACGCGATATCTCTATTCGTTCATCTATTCTAGAACCAGGCAAGTACACTTTACCATCTAGGTATATAACTATGGTTAGTCCTTCAGCTCCATGCTTTACAGCAAGATCGCGTATTGTCAAAATGTTTTCTAGTTCTTTTAAAATATTATAGAATCTTTTTAATAACACCACTATGGTATTAGTCCATGGAGCTAGATAGGACGGCTCTCTAGAATATCCTATGATTTTTACAAAGGTATTCCAGCTAAGTACTATGTCTCTACCCACTACATCAAGTATACATCCTCCAACGGGATCTACTTTTACTATCATTTTTGATTTAAGTCTCTTTATCAAGGTCCTAATACTGCCTTCTCCAAGACCTAAAAGTCTTGACAATGTTTTTCTTCCAAGAGGTTCTCTGTAGTATATGAACTCCAAAGCTGTTATGACATGACCTAGAGTAAACTTTGGTTTTACTCCTGATATCTCAGCACACGTAGATTCTACTATTGACAGATTTTGACACAGTCTCTCAATATCTTTGCTTAAATTGCTTAAGCTATGCATGGTGTTGATACCCCTATATCTAAGCACTGTTTATAGGAATAAAATGTGGTGGTAAAGTGAGTCTGGACAGACTTAGAGGTCGTGATATTCTATCGATAGCTGATTTAACTAGAGATGAACTCTTAAAGCTAGTTGAACTCTCAATGGAGTTTAAGCGTAGAAGGTACCTTGGAGAACGATATCTAGATATTCTCAAAGGCAAAATCCTAGGTCTAATCTTTCAAAAACCGAGCACTAGAACTAGAATTAGTTTAGAAGTTGCTATGCTTGAGCTTGGAGGAACAGCTCTGTACTTCTCATGGTCAGAGCTTCAGCTAGGTAGAGGTGAACCTATTAAGGATACAGCAAGAGTGTTAGAGCGATACATAGATGGTATTGCAGCAAGAGTCTATAGACATCAAGATCTCGTAGAGCTAGCTGAATACGCAAGGATACCAGTAATTAATGCCTTAAGTGATCTCGAACATCCTCTCCAAGCTATAGCAGATATAATGACAATCTATGAGAAGAAGGGTAGACTTCAAGGTCTAAAAATAGCATTTCTAGGTGATGGAGCTGACAATGTACTCCATAGTCTACTCTTAGCAGTATCAAAAGTTGGAGCAGATATATACATTGCTACAGCTCCTGGATATGATCCAAAACCTGAGATACTGAAACTAGCTCAGGAAGAGGCATCTATTACTGGCTCTCAGATAGTCATTATACGAGATCCAATTGAAGCTGTTAAGGATGCTGATGTGATATATACAGATGTTTGGGTTAGTATGGGTCAGGAAGCAGAAAGAGAGAAAAGACTTCGAGATCTAAGACCTTACCAAGTTAATGAAGAGATTGTTAAGTATGCAAAGAAAGACTATATATTCATGCATTGCCTACCTGCAAGACGGGGTGAAGAAGTAACAGATGCAGTAATAGAATCTCCTCATTCTGTTGTATGGGATCAGGCAGAGAATAGACTTCACACATCAAAAGCTGTACTAAGTGTAGTACTAGGATGATATAAGTACTAACTCTTACTCTTAGTTTTTCTTTTTGACTTCTTCCTACGCTTTCTACTCCTCGACTTTCTCTTTGTTGTTTTCTTAGTCTTTGTTTTTCTAGATGTTTCAGTTTTTGTACTTTCAATTTCTAGTGAATACTTATTAAGTATCTCTTCGTCTATGATGGAAATTCCATCCTCTGTTTCCAGTATTAGAAGTTTACCCTTAAACTCATCTCTACTATACTCTAACTTGCTCTCAAAAAGATACCTTTCTTCATTACTGAAATCGTGTACATACACATTGCTTGGCTTCTTCTCAATGTCTAAAACTATTTCACGAATTGGAGAATAGTCTATTTGTTCTCCTACCTCTTCACTAGCAATGTTAGTAGGGTTCTTTACTAGGTATAGTCGAAGCAATCTAGTTATTTTAGGGAATAGAGGATATCTCTTTGTATTCTTATCTTTTAGGAATAGAAATTCATGGTGTACTCCATCTACTATGATACTCAACTTAACTAGGTCAGTATCACTGTAAGTTGATACCAAGCTAAGTAATAGTGATTCTGCTAACTCTTCGTTTTCTGTCATTTTTCGTATTAACTCATCGCTAAGATCTATTGTTTCTTTTGATAACTTTCTAAACACTGTAAATGATAATCCATCTACAGTAACTTTCTCTTCTTTAAATCTTTCTAATAGTGCTTTCATATCATTAAACACCAGTACTATGGGGAACTAGGGTTTATAAGGTTATTAAGCACTACATTATACCAATTACATCAACGGATCGAAGGTTTTACTTGGTGCTGGTTATGTACTATGCAAAGCTGTGTATTGAGAAACTAGCACAGGAAATGAAGTTTGTATTATACGATGATAAGGGTCTAAAGGTTCGTGAAGAAACTGTAAAGAATTTTAATGCTATTTCTATACGTAGCATAGACTATCTATTGTATAGCCTTGAAAGCATAGATTTAACGCGTATTTGCTTTTCTCTAGGACATGCAACTCCTATCTGTATAAAGAGAAAGGAGAAATATGTAGAGGTTGTTCCCTGTGGCAGTGATTAAAGTAAGACTTGAGCTTAGTCATAGTCGTAGCAAAAAGCATGCATATAGAGAGCTAGTATTACTAGTTCAAGATGATGAGATTAAGGAGATCAAAGAATCGGATTTAGATAATATAGTCAAGGTAAAACCAGTCTATTCCAAAGGAAATGCTATAGAAGGAGCTATGAGGATTCCTGAATCTAGCTACATAGTTATACTAAGATTTGTAAGAAATCCAAAGAATAGAGTTAAGGGATTAATTAGTATATATGATGATAATGCTAATCTGCGTTTAGAAGTCAAGTATCTCCAAGGTAAAATTAGAAAGTGTAGAGGGGATCCTCTCTATGGAGACATAGTTTTAAAGGTATTGGACTTTCTCAAAATTCCCTATAGGTCTATAAACTTATATACATAGGCATGAATTTAGCTTTATCAATGGTCTAACCATGATCAACACCAAACTCCTAGACATATTGAGGTTCTTAGTACATCATGGGTATGTTGTTGTCGATGTTAAGCAAAGTGAAGAACTTTTGGAATTCTTAAAGGAACTAGGATTGATACATATGTTTCAAATCTTTAACTTAGCACAGAGATACGTTTTACTCGAGCTAAACATAATGTCTTGTAGGAGAGAATGTGATGTCAAATGTCGTGATATAGCTAGTGGTAAAATTAGGAAAGATTGTTATATCAACTGCATCGATATGTGTTTCAGAGATAAACTTGAACAGCTACGAGAGAAGATATACAATAAGATTAGCGGTTATGG
>CAZUDD010000036.1:0-10087 GCA_964619665.1 uncultured Desulfurococcaceae archaeon
GTATTCGCCATATACTCCGTTATGGTTAGAGTAACTGTATATGTAGTATTTATTCCCTGTAGCCCCATAGGGTATGGATTTGTCATATCATTGATTTCTCCTATGCATAGAGGTGATGTGAAGAATGCAAATGCTGTGATGGAGAAGGAGATTAACGCTAGTATCAATAAACGAGTTTCTAGGGTGTTTCTCATATTCACCACCTCGATTTTCAATGTACAACTATACCGATTTCAAAAGGATAAAATAGTTTACCGGTTTTAGTTTGCAGTATTAGCTGAAGTAATATTCACTCTCTTCATATCTAATAGCGAATGCAGTTCCATAACCTACATAGATAATTTTTGTTGGTGATAATGCTTTGATTATCTCAGATCTATTAGTCGAAACTATGAGTGTTATTCCAGCTCTACTTACAATCTCTCTAAGTTTTCTTGCAACTCTTTGTGCTGTTAAAGCATCTAGATGAGCAGCAAATTCGTCTATTATCATGACATTTGGTTTTTCAGCTAATAGCATAGCTAGTTTAGCTCTCTCTTTTTGACCCGTACTCAATTCCTGGAATTGTGCTCTATAGAAAACAGCATCTGATAATCCAACAGCATTGAGTATTTCAACAGCTGTAGGGACATCACCTACAACTTTTGCGATTTTCTCAAGTATTGTTTCTGAACCAAATTCTGGTTCTTTTTCTCCTGGTAGAAGATATGAAATTCTTGCATTTGGTGGTATTTTCACTTCACCTTCAGTTGGTTTGTACCTCTCATCCTTGTCGGGAATAGCACCTCCTATAATTAGCCTTAACAGTGTTGTTTTACCAGCACCAGAAGCTCCAACTACAACTACCACGTCTCCTGGATCAATCCTTATATTGACGTTCCTCAATACATATCTCTCTACAACTCTACGCTCAACACCAAAAGCTCTTAACACTTCCTGAAGTTCTGGTACAAGTCTGGAAATATCTAGATGACTAGTGTAGGTCTTTGTTATATCTTTAAGCTCTATAGGTCCAGAGATAGGTTCAACTTTACCATAATGCGATGTAAAGAGCCTACCTTTATGCTTCTTTGCCTCTTCATCTTGCTGAATAAAGTTCTCAATGTATTTCTTAGCTTCATCGGTTAGAGGATACATGAGTACTGGTCTTCCACTAGCTGTTTCCCACATATACACGAAACCTGCTTTTTCAAAGAATGGATTGTATCTAGCCATCTGAGCTATAGTTTCAACAACATGTTTACGTCTCTTCATTTCAGGTATTCTTCTCTCTGAAATCCATTCTAAAGCCAGTTTAACTGCTAGAACTCCTAGACCATCACCACGGTAATCAGGATGAACGACGACTCTTGCAATTCTTGCTGATGCTGTATTGGCTATCCTGAGTGCCTCTCTAGATACTTCTTCACCAACAATAGTTCTGGCAATTCTTCTAGATCCATACAACTTGATTAACTCTCTATACCTAGCGATTATTGATTTTCGCTGTGTATAAGCGAGAGGCCAATATGTAGGATGAAACCAATCTTTTGGAAACACTTTCTCTCTAATCATTTTCTCTATGACTATATTTCCATTCACAACCTTCCTTCTATGCATTAAAGGTATTGGTGTATCAACTCTAACATAAGCTACAATTCTTGGTTCATAAGCTCTTCTATCTTTGAGTTCCAATACTAGAAAACGTGATGAAGGTAAACTTCCTCTTATTTCTTGTAGTCTTGCAGGAACTTTGTGCTCTGGGCATTGAGGCTGTAGATTCGATTCTAAGTATTTACCGCATATAGGACATCGCCATACAGCAACTATCTCTTCTTCACTTGCATAGTGATACTGTTCAAGACCTACAATCTCGATAAAGTCTTGCTCTGTTATTGCTTCACGAGCTACTATTCTATACTCATAGACTATACGACCTTTTACAGGATCATAGCGTGGTAATCGTACTTCCTTACTCCAAGCAGGCCATACTAGAATCTCTTCATTTCTCCAGATTCTCTTCAGCATATAGTCATCGTATAGAGCTATGTATGTTCCGTGAATTGATCTAGGCTCATTCGTAAACTGAACTAATACGTTTTCTCCTTCGTATAGCCACTGTGCTATTGTTCCTGGCATTGCTAGAGCTACTATACCATAACCTTCTATCTCTATATCTAGACATCCCTGCCATCTATAGCCTGTCCTAGGCACATCAACTCGGACAATTTTTCCTCTTAACCATGTATTCAAAGGTATAGTCTTCATGTTTTACACCTTATCAGCTCCGGAGTCGTCTCATCATGATGTTCAGTCTAGGACGCCCTCATCATATTCAAACTCGTTGTATGCTTTCAATAGCTCTATAGCATCATGCTTATCTAAATCTCTTACTACAGGTCTTAGCTCTCTAGCATAATCAACTTCGTTTAGATCTATTTTAACTACTCTAACTTCTTCTTCGAATCTCTTCAACTGTAATATTACTTCACCTAGTGGACTACAAACTCTAGAACCACCAGCGAATCCTAAACCCTCTGAAAATCCAACCATGTTAACCCATACAAAATACGATGTATTTTCAAGAGCTCTTGCTTGTGAAAGAATATGGAATAGTGGCAGTGAAGTATCAGGTGATGCTGAAATCACAATATGTATCTTTGCACCTTGTAGTGTATATGTCCTAAAAATTTCTGGAAAGAATATATCGTAGCATATGCCTAAGCCTATGGAAATAGACCTAAAATTCCATACTTTAAGAGTACCTCGATATGGTCTAAACCATCTATGTTCATCGAATACAGAAAACGTTGGTAAATGCCTCTTTCTATATATATAGACTGAGCCTTTATCGTCTATAGCTAGTATAGAGTTATAGACAAATCCATAACGACTTTTTTCAGGAAAGCCTACGATAATCCCTATACCTCGATACATTGCAAACTTTCTGAGATACTCAATACGAGAATCTCTTAGTGTTAATGCAAGTTTTGTGATTAGGTCTCGACTCGTATATCCAACTAAAAACAATTCAGGAAATACATAGAGATCAGCTTTATAGTTCTCTACTACCTGAACAATTCTTGAGATATTGTACTCTATATCTCCAAGCTTTGGTTCCAGCTGTGCTAAAGCTATACTTAAATTGTTGGTCAAGCATATCACCCTAAATCTCTGGTAAACTCATAATCGAACTAACTATATTAGACCTTTAGGTTTAGAGTGTAAAATGCTGGTTATGGCGTGGTGAAGACCTGTGAACAATCTCCTGAAATTCCTTCCAAAACTTAATCATAGCTATGTAATTACAAGAATTGTTCAATTTCTAAGATGGTTCCTCGATAGAACAGGTCTTAAAGGCTATGTTGTTGGTCTTAGTGGTGGTGTTGATTCTTCAGTAACAGCAACACTTCTTGTTAAAGCAGTAGGTAAAGACAATGTTATTGGTCTAATCATGCCCGATCCCGATGTAACGCCTAGTGAAGATGTAGCTGATGCTAAGTATGTTGCTGAATGGCTTGGAATCAACTACTATATTATACCCATAGACACTATACTAAATTCATTCCGTAAATCTATTCCATCTTTTGACGAGAATCACTATATAGCTGTTGGAAATCTAAGAGCTAGAATTAGAGCATTAATCCTTTACTATCATGCCAATAGATTCAATATGGCTGTTGCTGGTACTGGAGATAAAAGTGAGATACTTTTAGGTTACTACACAAAGTATGGTGATGGAGCAGCAGATATACTTCCCATAGGTGATCTATATAAAACACAGGTACGTGAACTAGCTAGAGTTCTCGGATTACCTGAGAAAATCTATCGTAAGCCGAGCAGTCCTAGGCTATGGAAAGGTCAATATGCAGAAACAGAACTTGGAGCAAAATACGAAGAAATCGATGTAGTACTGTATCTACATTTCGAGAAAAGATTGAGTCCCTTAGAGATAAGCAGGAAGACAGGTATTGATCTAAGGAAGGTTATCAGTATATTGAGGCGTGTATACAGTAATGAGCATAAGAGGAAGTATCCATTAATTCCTAGGCTTAGTAGCTATGCAGTTACTCACGACATGTATATACCGCATATCTCAAAGCCTTCATTCATATCTATAGAGTAGCTAGCTAGGCATAGTTACTAGATGATGATATGTAGCAAAGCTGAATCGTGATGAGGGGCTCTGCACTGAAATTGAAATCAGTCCGGGAACATATCTTCATCGGGTATATTCCTCGTTCCGCGCACCATCATCATCTAAACTGGGGTAAGCGATATGCTTTGAATAGCTTTCTTGAGTCTTTCCCAAGTTTTTTCAAGATCTTCTGGAATAACCTTGGTCTTAGCGAGTACAGGCATAAAGTTTGTATCTCCAGCCCATCGAGGTACTATGTGTATATGGACATGTGATTCAATTCCAGCACCTGCTGTTCTACCTATGTTTAGACCTAGGTTAAATCCATCAGGTTTATACTCCATTCTAATTGCTTTAAGAACTATATTTACTACCTTCATCAAGTCTAGAAGTTCTTCATCTGTCAATAATTCAATTGAAGGTACATGTCTTATGGGAGCCACCATAACATGAGCATTATTGTAGGGATATATATTGAGAAGGGCAATACTGTATTTAGACCTATATACAACGTAATTGTTCTTATCATCATTATTTTTTGCAGCTTCACAGAAGAAACATCTCGAGACTTTTCCAGCTATCTTCTCAATGTAGCTCATCCTCCAGGGAGCCCAAATCACTCTCAACATATACTAATCACCGTATCGAGGCCTCCAAGCGTACTATGATGGTAGTGGGTCTCCTAGAAATATGTAGATAAATGTTGCTGTAGTTAATAATGTAACTGTAGGTATTCCCCAAGAAGCTATGATCATTGTATCCTCATCTAAGGTCTCTAGCTTTCTTTTCCATTCACGCCATTCTTCATCTATAGAGAATGATAGTCTAGTAAGTTTTCCTGGTATGTATAGAGGAAAATAGAATTTTCTCTTCTTAAACTCACGAACACTCATTATTACTGCTGTTAAAAACCAGACTATCTTGAATTTTCTTGGTACGGTGATAGCTCTTAGGATGGATAGATATCGTAAATTCCTCGTAATGTTGTAGATCACGAGACCTAGTATCATCATGGTATAGTATGCAAATATCGCTATCACTGGTGGAAGAATAGGTGTTCTTTCAACTAACAGTGGTGTGATAGGGTATGGCAATGCAAAGACTATTGTTGCGATAGCAAAGGCGTCAGCACCACCAAACTGTTTGACCACAAATGTGAAGTATAGCACTATGCATAGTATTACGAACGACATTGTAAATGAAAAGACCTTGATAAAGCTATTGAAACCACCTTGAACAACGTCATAGACATCTATAGCTATTAGCAATGGTATACCGATGATCCATACATATACACTGATATCTCGGTAAAGCAGATCCCTATAACCCGCATAAATGAGTACTGCGAGAGATATCACTAATCTCAATATGTCTAGTAAGCTATTCATTAGAAAAACCTTGATCCTAGATTAGTTTAATCTGGATCTCTAATACCAGCATCTGTTATTACGAATACCGCCTCACTTTCAGGGAGATGTGGTGCGTCAACGATTCTAGCAATTCTTCTATTGCCTCTACTCTTCTTTAACTGAACACGAACTCCTGGTGCATGATATAGTACATGACCTCCTACAGCCATTGTTGGATCTCCATAGAATATGTCGGGTCTAGCCATAACCTGATTTGTGATCACTATAGCTACATTGTATAGTTCTGCTAACGCCATTAACTGGTGTAGGTGTCTATTGAGTTTCTGTTGTCGTGGTGCAAGGTTTTCTCTACCTGGATACTCAGCTCTAAAGTGACTAGTTATAGAGTCGATGACTACTAGGCCAATATTTTCTTTAGGTATTAACTCTTTGAGTTCTTCCGTAACAGCCATTTGGTGATCTGTGTTGACAGCTCTTACGTAGAATATATTCTCCATAACCTTATCAGGATCCAGGCCTAGTGCTCTAGCCATAGCTTCAATACGTTCCCATCTAAAAGTTCCTTCAGTATCGATGTACACTGCCTTTCTGTTTAGACCACCTTTTTCTGGAGGTAACTGTACGTTAACTGCTAATTGATGGCATATCTGTGTTTTACCACTTCCAAATTCTCCAAAGAACTCTGTTATTGTCTTGACTTCAACTCCTCCTCCAAGTAGATTATCTAGGTTTCTGCTTCCTGTAGTGATCTTGGGTAGATTAGATCGTTCTCTCTTTAGTTCTAGTGCTGTTTTGAAGCCTAAACCTAGTGCATTGCGAGCTTGAGATATTATCTTTTGAACTGTTGGTAGAGGTATTCCAAGCATTTGACTTAGTTCTTGTGCGTTGGCTACTGCCAAAGCTTCAACTGTTGTTATACCTGCGCTATAGAGTTTCTTAACTATGGTACTTGAGATTCCCAACTCTTCAATAGTTTTAGGCTTTTTTACCTCGCTCATTGCGCCACCATCAATACTCTCTTCGTTAAGGGATACTTATACCCTACCGCGCCTGACCAAAACTTTCGGTTTCCCTATATGGCAATGTAATGAGATGAATAGAAGCCTATATTTTGTAGCTCCATATTCACATCATAGCCTAGATGTGCAGTGTGAGTTATCATGAGGTTGCTGCTGATACATGCAAAGTCGTTTATGTTTAGAGCGCTAGAGAAAGCTATTGATGAGGCTGAAGAGGTAGAGGAATCTGGTAAACAATATGAGTTCAGGAATGCACTTGTAGTATTTACAACAATTGAGGATGGAGATGAAAAAGATATACTTGCTATAGTTGAAAGGGCTACAAATGAGATTCTCGATGTGAAATCGAAAGTTAATGCAGAAATAATTGTTCTCTATCCCTATGCACATTTATCACAGAATCTTGCTCCACCATCTACAGCCAAGAAAATACTGAACTCCTTAGCTCAGAGAATCTCTGAACAAGGTGTTAAGGTCTTTAAAGCACCATTTGGATGGTATAAAGAGTTTGTACTACATTGTTTTGGTCATCCGCTAAGTGAGCTATCTAGGACTATTAGTATTGAAGAGGCTAAGAAGCCTAGAGTTATCGAAAAAAAGTACTTTATATTGACACCTGATGGTGAATTGGTAAAACCAGAAGAATACAAGTTTAAGGATTGTGAAGAGGAATTCAAAGTTATTGTAGAGAAAGAGGTATTCAGAAAAGAACTTGAAGGTGGATTGGGTAGAGTCCACTACTATCTAAAAAAGTTTGGATTTGAATGGGAGTCTTTCTCGGATCATGGTCATATGAGGTATCAACCCCATGCAGCAGTCATGATAGAAGCTGTGTCTGCTTATTCATGGAGAGTTGCAGAATCACTTGGAATACCGGTATTTAGAATTAAAGGAACAAACATGTTTAGCTTAAGTGTTGAACCTGTACGTGAGCATGCTGAACTGTTTGGCGAAAGGATGTACGAGCTTAGAATGGATGGCAATAGGTACGTACTGAGATTCGCTGCTTGTCATCAGCAATTCGCAATATTAAAAGACTGGGTATTGAGTTACAAAGACTTACCCTTAGCAATGTTTGAAGTAGCTGATAGTTATAGATATGAACAGCGTGGTGAACTCGTTCTAGGTTTTAGACTAAGAAGATTCCATATGCCTGATCTCCACATACTCGTTAAAGACTTAGAAGAAGCCAAAGAAATAGCTTTGAAGGTTCGTGAAAAAATATTTGAGGAAGCTGCTAAGATAGGCCGTGAATATTGGGCTATATATAATGTAACTGAAGACTTCTTAAAGGAACACTATGACTATCTAGTGACTCTAGTTAGAAGAGAAGGAAAGCCAGTTCTCCTTGTAGTTTATCCAGCTGGTCTCTACTACTGGGTTATCAATGTAGAGTACATCATTGTAGATGAGATGAAGAGACCTAGAGAAATAGCTACTTGGCAAATAGATGTTGGAAACGCTAAGAGATTCAATATAAAGTATAGAGATATTGATGGAAATGAGAGGTACCCTGTAATAATACATACAGCTATACTTGGATCTATCGAGAGATATCTCTACATGGTATTCGATACCTTAGCACAGAAAGAGAGTAAGGGTATACCCCCAACACTACCACTGTGGCTTTCACCAATTCAAGTAAGATTTATTGTTGTATCGAGAGAATTCCTTGACTATGCAGTTAAACTTGCTACTGAATTAAAGAGACGTGGATTTAGAGTTGATATAGATGATAGAGATGTTAGTTTAGCTCGAAAAATACGTGATGCAGGTATTGAATGGATTCCATATGTAGTCATTGTTGGTGAACGAGAGATAAAAACGAATACTCTTAGTATCAGGATTAGACGTGAAAATGTCCAGAAATCGATGACTTTTGAAGAATTTGTTAAGCTGTTAGAAGATGAGATGGATGGATATCCAAAAGTGGATTCAGCTATGCCATTATTTATGAGTAGAAGACCAGCGCTATACTATTTACAACCCCTAGAAAAAAGTTGAAGGGATACTCTAACTCCGATGATGTACTGTCGCCCCGCCCTGAATTATGATGAAATGAACCTCCGCTGAGGATAACTACAATGAAGTTTTGCGCTTCAATACCTGTTAAAATAACTCTTCTTGGCGAACATGCTGTTGTGTATGGAGAGCCAGCTATAGCTTCAACTATTCCTAGAACTATAGAGATGTGTATTGATGTTTTAGAAGATAAACGTATTGAAGTAGTTAGTAAAGGTGTATATGTTGAACTAAACAGAGCTTCATTTGATAGAACCAGCTCTAGAGTAAGTTACTCTCTTAATACAGATATGCTTAGAAAGATCTTTTCCTATATAGTCAGTGGCATTGAGTTATGTGAAGAATTTTTATCGATATCTAAACGTGGCTATAGCATTACGATAGATAGCGACTTACCTGTAGGTGTAGGTCTAGGTACTTCAGCTGCGATCTCTGTAGGAATAGTAGCTCTCTGTCTAACAGTCAATGGATATTCACCAGATGAACAAGGTTTTCTAGAAAATGTAGCTCGTTTAGCATGGTCTACAGAGAAAAAAGTTCAGGGAGCTGCAAGTCCTATGGATACATTCACTATAACTTTTGGTGGTTTACGCTACATAGAACCTAGAGCACCATTAGCTCATGAAATCGTTTCGCCAACAGAACTACCCGTACTCATAGGGTATACCCCAAAGAGAATGACAACAGCTGAACTCGTTGCTAGAGTTAGGGAGCTTATATCAAGGTATAGTGATGTAGGAGAGTTTGTGATTAAAGGTATTGGTCAATTAGTTCAAATAGCTCGTAGATGTATAGAGAAAGGAGATTTAGAATGTCTTGGAGTATGTATGAATGCCAACCATAGTCTGCTCTCCCTCCTAAATATTGTTGCACCAGAAACAGACATCATTATATCAACTCTTAGACATGCAGGAGCTCTAGGTGCTAAAATGAGCGGTGCTGGTGGTGGAGGAGCATTCATAGCTCTAGCTAGATCTTTTGATGAACTACAGAACTTAGCCAGGCTAGTCAAAAACCTAGGTGGTGAAGTGGTAGCAACTAGACTAGGCAGTGAAGGCATAAGGATATTTCGTATAGCCTAGAACTAGCATAGTAAGCATTATAACTCACTTCAATATAGTATAGCTGAGATTGAGATGCCGATGATGTAGTGGACCCCTGTTGTGGACTCATTGATGGCAGAATCAGCGGCAGCTGAGGCTCCTAGATTTGTATACTCCTAGGTATTTAGCAAATTTCTCTAGGAGTTGCAACACCGCTTCAATACCTATGTCTCTACATGGAGCACGTGATGCGCAAACAGGATGTAGAAACGTATTTCTATGACATTCAAGATCACGTATAGCCGATCTAAGGAGCCTATACTCACTCTCTTCTACTATACCTTCTTTCCTTAATATCGAAAGTGCTGAACGTATTCTTCTCTTGGATTTTAATCTACACAACATTCTCTTCAATCTATGTTCTCTCGATAAAACTATGATTTCTGCTGATATACTCTCCAAAGCACTGTAGACTAAAACTATGGCAATATACTTCAGAGTCTCTTCATCTAGTAC
>CAZUDD010000037.1:0-9927 GCA_964619665.1 uncultured Desulfurococcaceae archaeon
CTCTATATACATAGCCTTTACAGACGCTAATGCTACAAACATAGCTTCAGAACCAGCAATAAGAGAACTTCAATCCATAAAAAAAGGATTGATAGAGTATCTCACAAAGAATAGAGATAAGATTATTAATAGAGCATATGAAGTTGAAGAACATCTAAAAGAAGCTCTAAACAAATTAAAAGAATTCAAAGAATATGTGAACAAGGCAACACCACTAACATTCTCTATAAACACTGTATACAAGTATAAGAAGGAGATAGACTATCACCTAGCGATAGCTACAAGTATAGTTGTAAGTAATGAGACATACTTCTACTGGTATCAAGACTTTAGGGATTGTCTAGAGAAAGCATCAAAAACACTAAATGAAAGAGTATGGAGTGAAATCGATCGTATTGTTGGATTCAAGATATTTCTATCACCTAAAGATATAGAGCTTATAAAGAATAGAACATTACCACACATAGACAAGGTATGTACGTATCTAGAGAAAGCTATTGGGTATATACAATATATAGAGACAAACTATGATTCATTTGTTAAAGCTGTTACATCTACAATTGATAGAGAGATAGATAGACTTTCAACACATTTCATAGGATTGAAAAACTTTGAAAAGCTATTCACAGATTCTAGATTTCCATACTCTATATTCAAGACAATACTATTTGTAGCAACTAGTGTACCTCTTAAGGTCGCTGTAGGTGTACTACTAGCATTCATATTCTCGAGCCCGATGATCTATGGTAGAAAGATCATGAGAGCACTACTCTTAATTCCATGGGCAATACCAATACTGTTATCGGTAACTACATGGAGAATGCTGTTTACACCTAGACTAGGACCCTTTGCAACATTTATAAGCAGTGTCTTTGGTGTTGAGTTTAGCATCTATGAGAAGGAATGGGATGCATTTATAGTCTATAACCTTGTAGAGATGTGGTTAGCATATCCATTCATAATGACTGTGACTATGGGTGCAATAGCTAGTGTTCCTAGAGAACTTATTGAAGCTGCTTATGTTGATGGTGCAAGTGCATGGACTAGATTTAGAAAGATAATGTTGCCATTAACTGCCAGACCAATACTATTCGCAACAATCCTAACATCTGGTGCATCACTACAGGCATTCATGGTACCACTACTAATCAATGGTGGTGGACCAACAAAAGAGATTAAGTTCTTGTGGTATAGCAAGGCTACTGGAAGAGTAAACGAGATGATGGTTCTCTTTGGATATAATAGAGCTTGGCTCGAACAACAATATGGTTTAGCAGCTGCGTCATACCTTGTGGTTGTAGCGATACTGTTTATCTACGCATTGATATGGTTCTTCTTCGTGTATAAGAGAACAGTTATTCGTAGGTGATGAACTATGGCTTTGACAATCCGTAAACAGACCTTTAAAGCTATACTAAAGCACTATCTATTTAGAATAGCATTTACAGTCTTTGGCATACTCATAGTATTCATAATGTTGTATCCACTACTATACGCTGTTCTAACATCACTTGTTAGAGGTCAGATACTGATAACGAGTATAACAGAAATTCAGAGATATGGACTATCGCTTGAACACTATACAAAAGCTATTAGTGATCCTAGATTTGTAGCAGCAACATTTGTTAGCTTATTGGTTGCAGCAATAAACATAATCTTGTCGGTACTAGTGATAACTCCTGCAGCATATGCGTTCTCTAGATTCTCATTCTTTGGAAAAGATAGTCTATTGATATCGTATCTCATACTAAGTCAAATTGGTGGTGGTTTTGGTATTGCTGCTGTAATAGCACTCTATGTCTTTCTATTGAAGCTCAATGTCATGGGACTACCTGTAATAGGTAACCCAGTTATACTGTCAATGATATATACAGCTACAGCAGTTCCATTCCAAACATGGTTGATAAAGAACTATTTCGATGCATTACCAAAAGAACTAGATGAAGCTGCATTTATTGATGGTGCTAATTGGAGACAAATCGTCTTTAGAGTTATTCTACCAGCATCAAAACCTGCGATGATCATAATAGCTCTATTTGCATTCATGGGCGCATGGGGAGAATTCATCATAGCGAGTTTTCTACGTGTAGAGACACTAGCAGCCTATGTATATGAAACAGCAACAGGACAAACAATATTCTGGAGCGATTTCGCAGCTAGAACAATACTCTTTGCAATACCCATAGTACTTCTATACGGTATAGCTCAGAGATACATTGGTGAAGCACTTAGATATGGAGCTGGAAGAATATAGCCATAACAAAAACACTACTCAATTTTTTCTGGATAATACTCACATAGCATTCTAACTATATCAGCTTTCAATCTAAAGCTTGTTAAGGTCTTCAAACACATCTCTCTAAATCTATCAGCATTGTTCATATACATATCGATAGCTTTCAACAACTTATTGCTAAACTCTCTATAGTCTTCTTCATCTATAGTTTTAGCTCTAGAATCTTCATAGATATTGATGAATTCTCTAAGATCTTTACCGAATAACCACCCATTAACACCATCTACTATCATCTCAATAGCACCACCATCTCTTGAAGAAATCGTTGGTATACCATTGATACCTGTCTTCATGTAGCTAGTACCACAAGCTTCCCAACCTGAGAAAGGTGTAAATAGATGTATATCACAACCACTTAACAGTATCTTTGCTTTATGGATATCGTAGTCATGGATATAAACAACATTCTTAAACTCTCTATGGAGTTTCATAAACTTCTTTGCTGTTTCAAGTCCATAGCTATCAGCTGGATGTGGTTTACCACCTAAGATAAAGAGAACAGATAGATCTTTACCATGCTCTTCTATGAACCTATATATAAAGTATGGTCTTTTATAGAATGTTAGTCTTCTAGCCCAAAGAACTACTGGGGTATCTATATCGACATCTATATCCTTGTACTTCTTTATAAAGGATAGTAGCTCTCTTTTAGCTTCTAGATGTGCTTTCCATAGATTTTCAGGTGTTAGTGTATCTGAAGTTGTTAAGAGTTTCTTTATAGAGTTATGAGTCCATCTCTCTAAATCAACACCATTAGTAATAGCTACAAACTTATCTCTATACTCTGGAAAGACATAGCCAATGATATCTCTTTGCTTTACAGAAACAACAAATACTCTAGACGCTCTATCAAGACCAATCCTAGTTAGAACTACATCTCTATCCCTAAACTCAACACCAAACTCTCTACGTAGAATGTCTGTAGGAAATACAGGATGACCCCATGGACCTGGTGTATGTACTATAGCTCTTGCTTTATCACTTAGTTCTGGTAAAGCTAGTAATGCAAGGAATGTATATGCTTCTTGAAGATCTACATAGTCAATCTTTTCAATACCTATGAATTCCTCTATGTATTTAGCAGAAGCTTTAGCTAACAATATGTACTTGTATACCTTCTCTTCATCATTAGACTCTATGTAGAGTCTTTCACAGAGTTTTGATGCCCATGAAGGCGATAGAGCTTCAAAGAATACAACTTTTGCAGATCCACGTCTATATATCCAGGATCTAATCTTAACATCCTCACCTTTCAATTTAATAGAGAATTCCCTATCTAGCTCTAACACCCTATCTATAGGTACTGGATGTCTTTGTTCTCTAGGTATTGGTTCTAAATTCTAAACACATAATCTACATAACCACCTCTATACAGCAAAGTCATTGCTGTATAGTCTAGTCCTAGTCTCGACAATGCATAGAATTTATCTCCTTCTAGAACTCCTAGACCACCAGCATATGTATAGAGTTCATCTAAACCTATTTCAGGAGTAATACTAATAATCAACTCCTATCCCAGTGTACTATCGAAGATAGAAGTAATTAGGTTAAATAAGTGTGATGAACCTTTAATGGTCTGATACGTGATGAACCCACCCTTGACTGAGGTACTTTCTGACTATCGATAGCAACACTATAGCTATTAAAGATGGTATTGCTAGTGTTAGGTAGCTTTGTGTATATCCATAGTGTTGAGCTATAGCTCCATAGATTGGTGGACCTATCAATCCACCTAGATCAAGACCAATAGTATATATTGCTGTTGCTCTATTCCTTGCATTTCTAGGTACAGAGTTTAGGACTACTATCTGTTGTGTTGGAATTACAAGTCCAAGACCAAATCCATAGATTGAAGCTATAATAAACGATGTTGGTGGTTCAAAATATATACTCAACAAAGCCATGGATATAGCGACTACTATGAATCCTGTCAATGCTATGGAAACAGGATTCCATCTATACATTGCCTTACCAGCTAAATACCTTGATAAAGCACTAAATAAACCAAAAAATAGTGTGAAATACCCGTATACTCTAGCTCCATAACCAAGATCTCTATAGTGAGTCTGAACTATACTCGATATAGTAAAGAATACAACACCATTACATATAGCTACAAACATCATCAACAATACAACTCTATTCAAAGCATCTCTAAAACTTCCTAAAACACTAGATCCATAAGTATGTACTCTATGTAGAGTCCTGCTATTGCTTGAAACCCTATCCAGGTATATGCATAGACTTAGAGCTATTATTGAAGATATTGAAGCCAATAGAAAAACGAATTTGTATCCATATACATCAGCGAGGTATCCAGCTATAGGTGGTATTACAAAACTCGTTATAGCTATAACCATAGATCTTAGACCTAGAACAAAACCACTTGCTGAATCCACTATACTCGCTATTGCAACAATTGATGTAGGTATAAAGAATCCATTAGCTAAACCTTGAAATACTCTAGCAACAGCTAATGGATATACACCCTGAGTTAATGCATATAGAGCTATTGATACTAGGGATAATAGTGTTCCAATAGCCATAGATAGAATAGAGCCAATTCTATCAGCAATATAACCAACAAATAATCTTATAGAGATAGCTGAAAGTGATGCTAAAGACCATAGAAAACCTATTTCACTAATACTAAAACCGAGATCACGAAAATACCTAGCTAATACAGTAATTACAAGGTATATCGTCGTGAAGTACAGTGCTACAATAGCTAAACCTATTCTAAGTCTATAGACACTATCTCTATCGATATCCATGTAAACACCCAAAACCGTTCTAGGAAACATCTTAGAGGAGATAGGGAATCTCTACAACATGGTCTACACAGGTTCTTCTATGGAGCTTATAGATATATCTCGGTCTTCTTAAGTTATAGTGTTGATGAAGTATTGATGTGTAATACCTCAACGGGTTGTATCGATGAGCTATAGATGTATTGATGATCTCGATATTAATCTGTGGAGAGCATTAACAAAGCTATACCTATCAGATCCATTAACACACTGCTATTTAATGTATGATACTATCTATGCTCTAGATGATACTAAGGTATGTGTTGTAATGGATGGAGATAATATCAAGAGCTATGTATTGATATGGAGAGGTCGTAGAATCTATGGTATTCATCTATGGGGTGATATACTATCGCTATTAGATAGAGTTGAAATCCCTAGAGATCAAACAGTATTCCTTCATCTATACACAGATGATATTGATATTGTAACTAAAGCTGTTGAGTATCTAAAGAGTCAAGGTCTTGAGTTTAAGTTAACGTATTTCTACGATATGGTAACAGATGAAAAATCCTTTAATCCATATAAACCTGAACTAGCACGTAGGTTAACTATAGACGATATAGATCAATTCATTGAATTAAAGCATATTCAGGGAAGAATCGTTGATAGAGATGAAGCTATTGAATTGATAAACAAAAACAGATACTATGGGGTATTCATCGATAATAAGCTTGTATCTATAGCTTGTAGATACATAGCATTACCAGAGATATGGGTTATAGGTGATGTATACACACATCCCGATTATCGTGGTCGTGGCTATGCAAAGATAGTTACATCAGCAATAACAAGAGATGCAGTGAACTCAGGTGCTAAAGCGTTATTACACGTAGAAGAAAACAACAACATAGCAATCTCAGTATACAGAAAACTCGGGTATAGAGTTGTAGCCCGAAAAGCATGGATAGTAATCAAGTAGCTGATCCTGAATATCTATGAAGTGTATGCTATAGTTGTTCGAGATAGTTATAGGTGTTGAGAATGGATCTACGGTTGTTTATAGTGATGCTGATCACTGTCTTAATGGCGATAATGGTGTTGGTGTTTGTTTTCTGTCGTAGTCTCGGTATGAAGATTCTAGGTATAGTCATAGCCATAGCGATAATAGTAGCTATATCTACACTTATGTGGTACCTACTGAATCCAGTAGCTATAGCTAGATCCCAGCTTGCTCTGGGTGTTAAAGAATATAGAATCTCTTATCCTATAGAAATCCTTTCTACGAGAGTTTGTCGTGGAAATGAGACTTCTGTTCTTGTAATGGTACTTAGCCTTAGCTACGATGATGAGTCTAGAACAGTTCATACAATTCTACACGTTAGAGAGTTAGGTACATTGCGAAAGAGTGCTACTATACTTGAAGGTTATGTTCTCTACAGATTACCTAGGTTGGCATTGTTTCCACACGTTGAGACTCCCTATAGCCAGGGGATAGATATTTACTTAATCTATGTAGTGCATAGAGATGAATCTGTTAAAGGTATTGCAATACCCTTAGGCATTGTGAAATACATCATTACATTTCAACCGAGATAGCTCTATATCTACTTCA
The DNA here is from genome assembly GCA_964619665.1 of uncultured Desulfurococcaceae archaeon. Lineage (GTDB taxonomy): Archaea > Thermoproteota > Thermoprotei_A > Sulfolobales > Ignisphaeraceae > CAZUDD01. Next base: position 6,662 of record CAZUDD010000037.1, read on the forward strand.
TCACCTATATTAAGTCCTTGAATAGTATTCACTAGTATCTTTAGTTCTCTACGACCTATAGAGATAGATATTCCTTTGAAGTTCTTTATCGATGCATCTATCTCCAGATTTTCAATTATGTTAGCTCTATAGAGACCTACATCGACAACTTTTTGTTGTAGTATTGAATTTGTTGATAATAAAGCTATGTAGCGATACTGAGGATAACCACCATCAAGCCATGCAAGGTAGTTGTTGTATCTCATTGCAAATGGTGTCAAGCCATAGGTTATAGTATTTCTTGGTTTTACAAGGATATAGCCATTCTCAATTCTAGTTATTACCCCTACAACCCTGTCTATTGCTGTAGGTACTTCTCTATGTCTTAACAACTTGATATTGTATCCATGTAGTACTCCATAGGGGTTATGTCTAGGTCTAACCTCTATGTGGATATGTGGTTCTGTCCATGGAAAGAAATACCCTGATATCATGGTCTTTCCTATGTAATCACCATAGACTAGCTTATCATTTATACGTAGAGTCCTCGATGGTTCTACATGCAGAATTTTAGCGATATGTTTGGAGTCTAATTCTAGAAGTAAAACATAGTCGTAGTTAGAACCATCAGTTCTATTACGAGGAATAGAAAACCTCTTAATGCTAAGAACCTTTGCTTCATCAAAGACACATATGGCTTCGTCATCGGGTAGATATACGTCTATAGCAAAGCCTATTCTGTGAGGTGTATATGGACTGTTAAAAAGCGAATAAAATACGGCCTCATCTAGGCACATCGTCACATTATCAACGTAGACAATATCTCTACACAGCATAGTTCTTACACTCTATACTTGATAACACAGAATTACAAATATATGGAAAAATAATACCATCTCGTAACTCATAACATGATGTACAGAATATCCATAGAGTTCATAGAAAAGACAGGACATTGATACATGAGCAACTCTACCTACCTAATCAACAACTTCAATCGTTCTCTTTGAGCACTCTAAGACAGTTCACAATATGATGTGCTAACTGACTCTCAGCTCTTAGTTCCATGAGTCTCGGTGCACGAGCATCGATTTCTAGTTGAAGTCTCTTCAGTTTTTCACTCTTCAAGTTCTTGTCCTCTTCATACAACTGAATATATTTCTTCTTCATTAGTAAGAGCGAATATTCTGTATCTCTAATTCTCTCCATTATCTTTATCATTTTAAGCTTCGTTTCCCAGTACCTGAGCATGTCATCTATTGATTTCGAGGTGTTTAATCCCAGCCTCTTCATTTCATTCAATTCTTTCTTAATGATTTCAAGCTCTTGAATTAATCTTCTTAACTTGGATTCTTCGATTTCTATATCTTCCTTTGTAATTAAAGGTGGTATCTCGGATGACAACCACCTTTCATCATCTTCGCTTATGGGTATTTCTTGTGGAATTAATTTGACGCTATGTTTATGGAGTCCTAGATTAATTTCTCTGTTTTCTTTATCAAGTTCTAGCTTTATAGTTACAATATCTTTATGCTTCACATCGAATTCTATAGTATTCTCTCTTACTACTAATTCCTTCATTGGTTTCTCCATGAGATTACATAGATATGCTCTTTTTACATTCATGAATGTCTTTAATACTCCATGAACTTCTCTATCTAGGTAATTGAATATTCTGATACATATTGATTCACTATCCTCACATCTCTTTATGGATACTATCTCCAGAGCTTCTCTAGGCTCCGACAACAGCTCAATGAAGCTTAGCTTACTCGGCAAGAAACCTTCATGAATATCGGTTTGTACTACGAATAGATCTAGTTTACGATTCATAGTCTTTACATGTAATTTTGAACTAAACCAATCATCTCTATGAGGTACTATCGAAAGTTTAAAGCTGTGCATGCCTAAACATTGGGCCTCAGGTGTCCTTATTTCCCAACCAGCTCTACCAGCTCTTATAGGAATATCGATACCCAACCATTCAACACCTCTAATCAACGTAAATTCTATAGTGTTAGAATCTCTGCTAACCCAATACTCATAGGTATCCCTACTTATAACACAAAGACCTTTATCTCCATCAAATACATCAACAAATCCATGGTGTACATTGCCATCAGCAGGCCTTGTATCCCATTGTGGTGGTAATACGCCTTTCAAGGGACATACATTTTTTGAGCTATAATCGCTAGTATCTGGTTCTATTGGAAATCTAGCTATATCGAATTGCTCTCTGCAAAATACATAATCTGTTCTTAATCCTGTTGGAAAACATACCCTAAGTCTATGATCTTTGACCGTATTATTAATGTAGAGATCGATATCTATTTGCGGTGATTCTGATTTAATTGTCACATATGCTACAAATGGAAAATCGCGTAGATTGCTAGATCGACACCTTTTGTCTCTCAATAATTTCTCTGGTAATACCATTCTTTTCCTAATCCTAAACACTACAGCTAAAGGACCTCTCTCTACAATATCTATTTCTGCTTTTCCATCAATACTAGTATATACCTGATTCTCTAGACAACACGATGTATATAGATCCCCTAATTCACCTTCACTTTTAAGATACATGAGATTATTGTATACATAACCGCTAGTTTTATCCCATATGGTTAGGGTGCCATTATCGTTAATTCTGACTTTTACATACTTATTCTCAACGACTTTGTCCTCAATACTTATATCACTCTTAAAAGCACTCCTTTCTCTATTTGGAGATATTTTGTATACCTTATATCCAAGTGGTGGAATCTTGTCTTTAATCCATATCTCAACTCTATTCCCAAATCTTCTACCAATTTGAATCGGTATCCTATTCCCTTCAGAATCCTCTATGTAGAGTCCATTTATGTTTTCTGGTAGTTCAATCAGTATTCGTTCTACACCGTCTCTTTCCCAAGGTGATAAATTGAATACTATTACCGGGATACCGTCTCTAATCCACGATGTATCTATATACATAGCTAGCTTCTCAAGGTATTTTTTAAGTAGTTCATTGTATACGTTCTCTACATTGTTAAGTGTATTCATAAGATCCTCGTAAACTTCATCAATGTGACAGCCACATATTTCATCATGGGTTGCTATCTCAAGTAATTTCCTCCATAAGATAGTGAGGGTCTCTGGATGCTCATGACCTAAGTACCATAGGATACACGCTAATGGTTCGATGTATCTTATCAAGTATTTCTCAAACTTCATATATCTTTGCTTAAGTCTTATTCTAGATGAGAATACTCCTCGAAGAGCTGTTGCATATTTTCCATGATATAGGT
>CAZUDD010000038.1:0-9774 GCA_964619665.1 uncultured Desulfurococcaceae archaeon
CATATCTATCAGTATAGACATACACTCTACCCTGTTCAAGAACAACACTATCATACTTAATACCATACCTTCTCATTCTCCATGTAATTGTATCTAATAGCCTATCCTCCATCCTCTTTCGAACTAGGGGTCCTTTGAGAGCTATCTCTCCATAACGAACAACAACAAGTTTCCTCATCGATACCCCCAAGTACTTTCCAAACACTGTATTCTGAATCCATAGCTCTTAAACAATGAAGACAGTGTTATAGTCTACTAGATACAGCTATAAGTCTTTACATGGTTTCACAAACTTTATTCTCTAAGTAGGCTTATATCGGTATAAAATCAAGGCTATATTGCAAGAGGGGGGATACATGAGTAAGAAGGCACTAGGAATTGGATATATATTGATGGCAATACCAATAATAGACATCATAGGTTTAATAATAACACCAATAGGATGGTTCTTACTAGGTAAAAGAGAAGGTAAAGGATTATGGAAAGCAACTGGAATCACTGGAATCATATCATTTATACTAGTTCTCGTAGCACTAGCTATAACTGGAATTGGTGCAGCATTTGAGATGTTCACTGGTGCTGTAGCACCAACAGAGATCTTTAGAGGTGCTAACGCTGTACTTATAGCTGCCGCAATACTACTACTAATCTTTGCAATTCTAAGCATAGCTTCTCTATGGTCTGCAGGAAAGCACTATGACTCTGGACTACTCAAAGCAGCATCGATACTATGGATAGTGACTATAGTACTTGCAATAATATCAATACCCCTAGCAATAGTACTACTATTCTTCGGTCTTGGACTTTGGATACTACTAGCGATACTAGCCTTTATAGCCAATATCTTAGCTGGTGTTGGATTTCTAAAAATAGCATAAAGATACCTTGATAAGACCATAACTACTTTTTTCTTAACAATACCTTAAACTACTTTGGTCTCACCTCAAAACAGTAAATTGGTTATCTCGATGAAGATAAGTGTCTATTCCTTAAAAGATGTTGAAATGTCTTTAGGTATTGTTCAATTTGAAGAAGATGAACTTGGAATTGTGAGAAAGATTCTGGAAAATCTAGATATTGAAGAGATTGCTAAGAAGTTTAAATCTATAGGTATCGATGTTGTTGAGTTAACAAAAGCCATAGGTATAAGGGTTAGAGGTTCTTGGAGTGGTAATGTTCTATACATATCTGTTCATGGTGAAGGAGAGAGAATTTGGATTGAAGTTCTAGATGAGTTCCTAGACTTTATTGCAAATTTAGATGTTTTGAAAGCTGTTGAAGTAATAACGAGCTTTATAAGGAATATCTATCCCGGTATAAGGATTAGACATCGAAAAATGATGGTTATCTAGAAAATACCTAGGACTAATGCTGTATGTGCCTGTACATAGAAATACGTTGCCCAACTCTCATACATAGGAAATCTCTCATCTCTTTTTATGGCATACTGTTTAGATCTATTGTAGAGTTTACTCATTATATCGTGGTATACCCTAAGAAAGTTTATGTCGTTGGTAACCCTGTACGCAATAGCTAAAGCTGTTGCTAAATGAGCATTCCAAGCATTTTCGTCTACGTGTCTTTCAACAAATCCTTGTGGAATTACTTTCTTGAACTTTACAAGAATAGATCTATGTAGTTCTTCTATATTTCTATCTTTGAACACTTGGTATAGAGCTAGCAATCTATTAGCATTACTTGAAAAGAAGTCATGACTACCAAGACTAGTTTCCTTTGGTTCTAAAGCTATTGATGTAAAATACTCATCACCTAGTATGGAAAGAGCCTTCAACAAGAACTTTTCAGTGTATTCAAGAAGATCAAATCTATTAAAAGTCTTAGCATATTGAGCTAGACATGCTATGATCCAGAATGGATCAAAATACGCTCTTTTAGCTAAACTATCGATATTATCTAGATAAGTTCTTAATAATTCAATAGCTTTCTCAACTATTTCCTTCGAAAGCTCGGTACCGATGAATTTTAATGCACATTGGGTATGGAGTATATGAGCTGCATCATATTGATATCCAGGATTCTCTTTCACTAGATATCTATGGCTATTCTTCTCAATGTACTCTAAAGCTTTCTCTATATTTCGATAGAAAATACTGTCCCTAGATATGTATGTATAGATAGACCATGTCCAGATAGCTTCTAGTGTATCATGAAAATCTTCGTATAGACCCATCCATAGACCTAGTTTCCATGGAGCAACACTACCATAAACAAGACCTTTCTCAATCCAAGGCTCAACTGCTTGACACTCTGTCAAGAACTTCGATGCATAGTATAGATGTTCTAGCAGAGAGTTTCTATAGTGTTCAAGAGTTTTATCGACATCAATACTATTCATAATCTCAATCCTCAAACAATAAATATGTGTATAAAATATTCTTAGTTCTGGTGGTATTGGATCTAAGTGATGAGATTTCACCTCGCTGAATAGCGATGACTTCCCCTCACACTGAAAAAGAGTAAAAATATTCGATTAGATGCTTCGATTAACTCTTAAAGTTTCGATGTTTCTTACCATGACATGGGATAAAAAGTGACTGCTCTACGCATAGGCACTATCGTAAGAACTATACTGTTTATATGTATAACGTTCATAGCTACTGTTCTACTAGTTATCGAGACACCAGCTACTGGTGGATACTTTAACCTAGGTGAAGCATCTATATATGCTATCGCTGCTACAGCTAGTCCATGGATTACAGCTATAGCAGCTGGTCTTGGACCTGCACTTGCTGATTTAGTTCTTGGTTATTGGTATTTCGCTCCAGCAACATTCGTCATAAAGTTCTGTGAAGGTTTTATCGTATCTACACTGATAGGTTATATCCGTAGAAAAGGAGTTACATTAAAGTTGAGGATCCTAACAATAGTTGTAGCTATCGCTTTAGGAATAGTAGTTGCTACACTAAGTCTAGGTGGAGGTCTATACATGGAAGCATACTTTACGTGGACTCCAACAAAAATTTTTGGAGTTGAAATTGCTGTACCATCAGTATACATTGCATTACCACCAGTTATATGGATAGTCATAGCGGTACTCATAGCGTATCTAGGTATAGTGATAGCATTGATAGCTAGATGGAGACCATATATTCTTGCAATGAGTGTTGGAGGGCTAATAATGGTTACAGGATACTTTCTCTATGAATACTTTGTATCAAACCCACTAATACTACATAGAGAAGCTATACTCGCTATAACTGAGGTACCTGTAAACGTAGGTCAATTCACAGTAGGAATACTACTATCATACCCAGTGGTGCAATTCATTGAAAGAGCAAAAGGTATTAAACGTTAAAGATCTATGTGTTTATGCAAATAATAAAAGGATAGTATGTCTACCTAGACTAGAGATAGAACCAGGAGAAATCGTATTACTAACTGGTGTTTCAGGTAGTGGAAAAACAACTCTATTAAGATCGTTTACTAGAATAGCTGTTGATGTCTATAGACTTAGAGTTGAGGGTAGAATAGAGTTACTTGGACATAAACTCAATGGTCTCTCTATCGAGTCTATAGCTAGAAATGTTTGGTATGTTCCTCAAGAACCGTGGTATGCAATAACAACGCCTTATCCTATATACGAGATCACAGCTCTTAATAGAGATATGGAGTATATTTACCGAGTAGCTAAAGATCTTGGTATACACGACAAGATTATGGATGCAACGATAAATCTCAGTGCTGGTGAAGTACAGCGAATATTATTTCTAGAAGCTCTTCTCTCAAATACTAAGCTAGTACTACTCGATGAGATAACGAGCTATTTAGATGAGATGAATAGGAGTAGAATTGTATGGATTGTAAAAGCATTATCTAGAATGGGTATATCAACTATTGTTGTAGATCACAATCTAGATCTATGGATTGGAGTTGCTACAAAAGTTCTAAATATTGAAAATGGAGTTGCTATTGAGTTTGAAGATTTTAGAGAAACTCCTATGTATAGCAGATACCTAGAATACAAAAAGATCTTAAAGGATCTACAAAGAGAATTTCAGATAGTTGATCTAGGAAAAGAAGTTATTAGAGTAAGAGATCTATGGTATCGATATCCAGATGCACAAGACTATATATTGAAGGACATCGGTTTTGATTGTCATGAAGGGGAGATTGTATGGATTAAAGGTGTATCTGGTTCTGGAAAATCAACTCTACTCAAAGTCTTAGCAGGAATATATAGACCTAGTAGAGGATGTATAGATAGACCAAAATCTATTCAGTTAGTACCCGAAAACCCATTTCTTTATCTATCAGCACCAACAACTATAGAAGAACTCGATAATGATATAGAGATAGCAAAGATCTTTAATTTACAGCATGTCCTAGATACTCCTATAATGTCTTTGAGTAGTGGTGAAAGAAAGAGATTAGCATTAGCATCTGCTTATAGAAGGAGTAGAAAAGCTCTTTTAGTTGATGAACCATCTATAGGTCTAGATCCTATAAATACTATAGCTATATTCAAAGCACTGCTTAATCTTGTTAAAGAAGGTCTATGTATTGTTATTGCATCTCATCTCGATACATTGAGATATATCTCAAGATCTATAGTTGAGGTATAGGCTCTTGTCGATACTCAAATATATCTCGATACTCATACTAAGATCATTGTTTCTATATGGTTTAACTCCACTTAGAAAAAGTTCATCAATACTATCAATAGTTTATCTTGTGATCTGTATATACATAGCGATAAACTTAAATCCACTACTAGTTTTAATACCGACAACCATTGTAGCGATACTATATAGAAAGTTCAATATGACAAAACTATTTTTATATAGCTTCCTGTTAACATCGATACCATCACTATGGATGAGCTTAACACAATTAGCTTTAGATATAGCTATGGGTAATCCATACTCATTGAAATGGGTATTCATATACATAAGAGCTGAATCTATAGCTCTCAACACAATGTTTGTTCTACACACCATCAATATAAGTGAAATAGCATTGATAACCTATAGAATTTCTAGAGTTCTAGGTATTTCAACATATCTTTTCTGGAGAGCGTTATCACAACTACTAAGAGAAGCTATTGAGCTATCTCAAATCCATAAACTTAAAGGTGTTGAAATATGGAGAACTCTAGCAATATTGTTTTTGAGATCTGATGAAATGTCTATTCAATTTGAAGAAAGTCTCTACCTAAAGAAGGAGATTTTAAGACCTAGAACTATCTATTCAATTAAATCAATAGCTACTCAGATAATGTTGATAGCTCTATGTATAGCATTATTCCATCCTTATATCCATACAGTATTCTATACTATAGCTGATCAACTATATCAATTCTTTGAGTTTATAGTAAACTATCTTTCTAAGATCTTTAACTGGATTTTCAGAGTAATCAACTCTTATATCTAGAAACCTATCATAGTATCTTCCATATCCTAGTTCAGAACATACTAGAATTGAAGCACTTTTATCACCTCTACGATCACCTCCTAGTTCATGACCTATCTCTAAAGCTCTTAATAGAGCTTCGTAAAACTCCATAGACTGTATATGCTCATCGAAGAATCTACACATTTCCTCAGCTATTCTAGGTGTTGATACTAGGTTTGCTATACAAACACAGTATCTCCCAATATAGAAGCTGTTTTCAGATGGTATCAAAGTCCCATTGTGAACAGCTTTAACAAAGTTAAAGTCTATAACTGCTACCTGTCTTAGTTCAGGATTAGGATCTCTTGATATAGCTTTCTCTAATGCTTTTTGAGCATCTAATCCTTTCTCAATGAGTTCAAGTATTAGCACACCAAGAGCGGGATTTGTATAAGCTTGTGTAGCTACTGCACCAACACCATATCTAGCCCATGGTACTCTCGAACCAACAGCAATACTACCAGATGCAGTAGCTACACCAACAAACTTTTTGTTAGGGTCTAGAGCAACAATACTGTACGTCACGTCTCTTCACTTCAAGATCTTCTCGATCTAAGCTCCTTGACTATATCCATCAATTTGCGAACTCTTGAAAGATCAACAGGATTCGTTGTTATACCATCGATTTTGAAGTATGTACCTACAATAAATCCATCAGCATATTTAGCATACTCAACTATATTCTGAGGATTGATACCAGAACCCACAATTATAGGTATTGACTTAGCTATCTCCTTAGCTATCCTAACATCATCTATATCTGGTGGATAACCAGTTGCTCTACCTGTGATTATCAATGCATCTGGTTTACCTCTCTTTACAGCTTCTTCAATAGAATCTCTAAGAGTTGATGGGTATAGAGGTACACCGTGTTTACAGTGTACATCGGCAAATATCTTTATATTCCATGCATTTAAATACCTTCTATACCTTTGCAATCTAGGTGCTATGGGCTCAATAATACCCTGATCTGTAACTAGAGTATCTATAAACACGTTTACTCTTATGAACTTGGCATTAGCTGTGTATGCTATTGCAAGAGCTTCTATAGCTGAATTTCTTAAGAAACTAACACCTACAGGAATACCTACACTCTTAACAACTTCTCTGACAATTATAGCCATAGACGATATAGTTACAGGATCTCTAACTCTCTTTACATATGGTACATCACCGAAATTCTCAACGATAATGCCGTCAACACCACCTTCACGTAGCTTTAAAGCTTCCTGAACTGCAAACCCAACTATACTATCTATTGAGTCTTTCCAGAAAGGAGCACCAGGAAGTGGAGGTAGATGTACAACACCGATTACAGGTAGCTGTACACCAAATAGCTCTTCTAAAGACATTCTGAACCCCATGATATTCACTATCTAGATACTTTTCATAGCTTCAACTATTCTAGGCTTTTTAAGATAGATCCTAGGATCTATATTCCTTGGATTTCTAGCTATTAGAACTCCACTATAGGCACTTTTCAAAGGCTCAAAATCTACATCTTCAAAGAATATCCATAGAATAGCAGCAACACTAGCTAAATCCCATAGTCTAGTACGTGAAAAAGCTCTTTCCATACTTGGAATCTCAACTATAATCTGATTAAAAGTACCAGTCCTAGGTTCGTATCCTGCATGAACTACTAATACAATTCTATTTTCATTAGCATACTCAACATGAACTCTCTCATAACCCATAAGATAGAATATCGTGTATAGCCGATCAACTTCTTCGACAAGGTATATACCATCATCTACGAGTTTATTTGCTACAATAGCTGTTAGAGTAACTAGTTGATAGGCATCAAAATGCGGTGTAGAGTACCCAAAGAGTAACGCTATATCTGCTTTAATATCTAGATCTATCATATCTAAAACATCCATAGCTATAGTCTTCAACTCATAGCCTTTATCAAGAACTTTCTTAGCTAGTAAAGACGCTTTCTCTAGTGCTGATCTACGCTTATCAATAACCGTTATATCAACATTCTTATCTTGATCTATCAATACCTTAGCCAAGGCAATACCAGCTATACCAGTACCACCACAGAGATCCAGTACTCTAAGTCTATTCTTCTTCAATACAGCATCTCTAATCCATGGATGTTCTATAACACGCCTTAAAAACTTCTCAACTTGATCAAATCTCTTCATAAATTCTTGAGACTCTATATCTTCAGGCCATGGAAATACTCTATAGAGTTTCTCAAGATCAATACTATGCATAATCTCCCCATAACTGTTCTAAGGATATACCTTTGTACCTTCGATATAGGTAGCAATATTACTAATTTTTCTCAATTCTTCTGGTTCAAGCTCAAAGGGATCTCTATCAACTACAGCTATATCCGCACTAAATCCCGATTCAAGTCTACCTACAAAGTCTAGACCTAATGCATATGCAGAGCCATAAGTATAGCAGTGAAGTGCTTCAACTAACGATATCTTTTGATTAGGTGTATACCTAGACAACGGTATATCCTCTAGTTCACCTCTTGTTAATGCTGCGTACACAGTTTCCCATGGGTTTATGGGTTCTACTGGAGCATCTGTTGAGAATGCTGTAATTAGACCACGATCAATAAAATCTTTGAATCTATAGACCCAAGAAGATCTCTCAATACCAACTCTATCGAGAATCCACCAATCAGTTATTATGAAATGTGGTTGAACAACAAGAACAGGATTTAGTTTTTGAAGGACTGCTAGTTGATCATCTCTAACCACAGATACATGTTCAATCCTAAACCTATTACCAACAACAACTCTATGACCTATACTCCTATACACATCAAGAACTATGTCTAGAGCTCTATCACCAATAGCATGAACTGCTAGTTGAAGTCTTCTATCACTGCACCTACGTGCTATACTCTCTAGAGTAGCTATATCAATGAGTTGTTGACCGTATGTAGATGGATCATCACTATATGGTTTAGATAGTAATGCTGTTCTTCCACCTAGAGATCCATCAACAAATATTTTGATACCTCTTACCCAAACTCGTCGTGATCTCAATGGAAATAACCGGAATACTCTATCTAGAACTTCAAAGTCTTCTTTCAATAGATACACAGCAATTCTAATCCTTAACCTCTCTTCTAGATCTAGCTTCATTAGAGCATACAGTGATTTAAGAGATGATCCTGCAAAACCTATCGATGTAACGCCATATCTTAGAAACTCTTTCTCAGCATCAGATATATACTTCGATATAGTGTTGATGTCCTCGCTTTCCTCAATAGCTCTCTTAACAAATTCTAGAACTTCTTCTCTAACGATACCTGTTGCAATACCGTGTTCTTTAACGAGATTTGGACTTGTATAGAATTTCCTTTCTAGATCTAATAATTCAATGGCTTTACTATTGACTACACCTACATGACCACATACTCGTATCAACAGAACGGGTTTATCAGGTACAACTTCATCTAGATCCCATCTTGTAGGCCATCGCTTCTCTATGAAGAGCTCTTGATCCCATCCTCTACCTAAAATCCATCCCGCTCTGTCTCTAGCAAAATCTCTTAACCTCTCTTTCAACTCATTGATACTTCGAGTATTCCTAAGATCTAGAGAGTTTAGTGCACGACCAACACTATCTATATGTGTATGTGCATCAACAAAAGCTGGTATAGCAATACCCTCTAAATCAACTTCATCACAGCCTAGAGATTTACAGAGTTTCTCAATAGATGATGTATCTCCTGACAGAATTACTCTTCCAAGAACTGTTAATAAAGCTTCAACCCTCTTCAAAGGCTTAAACGATGTGTATATAGTCCCATAGAATGCTTTAAACATTTGCTCAGACCTATGAGTATTATGAGGAGAATACAAAAATATTTTATTGAGGTTGTACAGTCTACGATCTCTTGGATAACCATTCATCTATTGCTTTTGCAGCTTCAAGACCACTCTTTAATGCAGGACCTATTCTCGATGCACCGTGAACTACATCACCAGCTGCAAACACTTTAGAGTTTGTTGTTCTATGAGATGAATCAACTATTATTCTTCCATCGCTATGAACCATGACGTCAGCACACATCTTTGTAAATGGTGGTGAAGGTATTTCTCCAACAGCTATCAAAGCACAATCTATCTTAAGTTCAAAAGTAGCGTTCTCAATTGGTACTGGTTTAGGTCTACCACCTTCAACTTCAACAAGCCTCATTCTCTGAAGAACTACTGACTTAACGCTCCTCAACCCCTTGAACTCGATAGGTGTTGTTAGCTCTAATGGAACAACACTATATGTTCTAACTAAACGTTCAAACTCTTTTTCACCCATAGGAGCTTCTTTTCTAGTCCTTCTATATGATAAGAATATGTTTCTTATCTTATTGCCTAGATATTTAGC
>CAZUDD010000039.1:0-9759 GCA_964619665.1 uncultured Desulfurococcaceae archaeon
ATCTCCAAGGCATTTCTCTTAACTATCATCAGCTTAGTCTCAATATCCATGTAAACCACCTCAAAACTTGAATTCCAAATTACTTTAGTAACTCTGCGTTTTCAAATTCATTTCAGGATAAGATCGAGTAGTTTGTTGAGATCTAGCTCAGCTATAGCAACAGGATATCTTATCTCAAGCTTTTCAAGTATTTCAGGATTTACTTCACCTAGAACACCAATAGTATCGCCATCTACTTTAATACAAGCCGTTCTACCCTTAATCAAAGCTGGGTGTAGACATGGATAGAATCTAGGCTCTAAACCGAGTTCTTTTAGTAACGCATATACATCAGCATGTATGTCTTCAAACTTTATGATGCTATCCATTATAGCTATAGCCAATAATAGTCTGTTTTTCCAACCTGTATAACTTTCTTTATCGCGTACAACACCATATCCAATCTCAAACACTTTAACAGGTACGGAAGCATGAAGACTATACTTTAGTACCAGTAATATTGATGGAATTAGGGAAGGTCTTAAAGCATCTAATTCGATCGTAAGTGGATTCTCTATCCTTAGATATTCTCTAAAGCCTGTTGCTTCAACGATTTGCGATGAGATCATAGTGAAAGTGTTTAGCTCTATATATCCGAGACCTACTAAGATAGTTCTAATGGTATTCTCTATCTCTCTCCTTGGAGATAAAGGATGTATAAAGGGTATCTCTATATTTTCAGGTACAAGATTTTCATAGCCTAGACCTATAGCACAATCTTCAACTAAATCTATGGGGTGAAGTATATCTATACGATATGGTGGTACGAGTATCCGTACTTCCTCTTCTGACTTCTTTTCAACTATATGACCTAGTTTTCTAAGACTTTTACAGATATCATCTATAGACATGTCGAGACCTAGGACTTCAGACACATATTTACGGTTCAAGATCCACTCTTCTGGTTTAAGTGTAGGCGTACGTATAACCTCACCTGTATCACCATACACTACCTCAGCTCCTATGACTTCACCACCATGTACTGCTAAATTGCTTACAATTATGTTTAGTACTTGAAGAACTGCATCTAGGTTTGGCCCAGTAACATCTATCAAGATATTCTTTGTATTTGGAGTTATTCTCGTTAACTCGGCATTGATAACAGGTGGCACAGATATAACCTCGGATCCAGCTCGAATAACTGGATGGAGATCTCCATCTAGAGATATGGATCCGTATTCCATGCCTTGTTCTAACTTCCTTAGAACTTCATCTAAGGTCATCTCCTTGTCTTGGTGTAAAGGCACAAATTTTACTTCGTGAATATTCTCATACCTATAACTTAGCTCTAGTGTAGGAACTTTGTCTAGGTCATGAAGACCAATAGCAACTTTGCGTCTTTTTCTTCCATACGTTATATGGAGTTTCTCTTGAAATTGAATTAATTCTTCTAGACCTCCATTACTTAGATCTACATTTGTTACGGCTGCAACAGCTATATAGGGTCTTTTTCTTGGTGGAGTGACGTAGACTTTTATTGGATAGCTCTTCACCATGGGAATTCTCGGTTCTTCAAGCTCCATATACAGCTTGATAGCTCTTGCTATGCCCTCGGTCGAGAACATGTCTGGTCTATCACTTTGAACTTCAATCACTAGCTTATCGTTCTGTACTTCAACTTCGCACTTCAATGCTTCTAAAGCTCTTACGATCTGTTCTAGTGGTGTATTAGCTCCTATGAGTCTCAGTAATCTTGAAGTGCTTACATGCACAACAGGCATAGTCAATCACTTAATAGGCTTTATTCTGGATATTGCTCTAAAGGATCTTAGATATTCGACATCTTTTGAATAGAGTAATCTTATATCGTCAAGACCGTACATCGCCATAGCAAGGCGTTCTAAGCCCATACCCCAAGCACCAACAGGGTATTTCACATTCACTATAGCCAATACCTCTGGTCTAAACATACCAGCTCCAAATACCTCTAGCCAACCAATACCTTCCACATACACATATCCACCAACACTTGGCTCTGTAAATGGGAAGTAATCGGGTTTAAACATGAATTTCTTGAATCCAAGACTTTGTAGTATTTGAGATAGAATTCCAAGTAGTTTTCTAAATGTAAAGTTCTTCTCCATGACTATACCGTCAAAATTCGTGAATTCAGGCAAATGTCTCGCATCTATGTTGTCTCTTCTAAACACCCGTCCAATAGTGAAGGCTCTCACTGGAGGCTCTGGATGTAGAGATAGATACCTTATAGTCACAGCCGTGGTATGTGATCTCAGTATTAGTTTAGATGCTTTTTCGAAACTCCAACTATATCTCCATCCTTTACTACCAGTATCACCTCCATGCTCATGAATCTGTTTTGCTCTTAATACCACATCTCTAAACGGTGTTAGATCTGCATAACCCTCAACAAAGAGAATATCATGTATATCTCTCGACGGGTGATCCTGGGCTTGAAAAAGTGAATCAAAATTCCAGAATTCTGGAAGTACATAGTCATCCTCAATCTCTTCAAAACCCATATGAAGCATTACTTCTCGTACTATCTCAACGAATTCTTTGAAGAAATGCAATTTTCCGGGATGTACTATGGGAGGTAATGCTTCAACATTGTACGGTTTTAAAATTACTTGTTTCCAACGACCAGTTACTATTAGTTCTTGAGTTAAGTATGAAATGCCCTCGCCTAACTCTAGAAGCTTTTTAGCTTTTTCGATAACATCCTTCCTTAGATGCACGTACTTTATCTTCTTTCTCTCTATAGATATTAATTTTCTCTTTAGAAGCTCCTTGAAATACTCTGAGGTTGTTATGGATATAGGTTGAATCTCAGATTCTTTTAATTGAAGTATAAAGTTTCTTAAGGAATCCAATGGATGATATGTTCTCTTAATAACCTTTCTATCTATCATTTCGATCCAACCACGTTTTTTAGCCCATGCAATTGCTATAGTTAGTTCTGGTATGAGATCTTTTAATTCATCGATACTAGCTTCACCACCTTTACTATCCAAGACTTTAACAAGTCTTTCTTCTGGAAATCCCTCTTTAGCATATCTCAAAGCTTCATCAGTTACTTTTACACGCAAAACTTCGTGTTCAAACACTTCAACTAGATTTCTAGACTTCAAAAGTTCAACTATAGAAGCAACAGTTGTAGAGGGTATTTTTAGTTGTGCAGCAAGCTCTTCAATACTAGCTTGCTGGATTTCTAATAGTTTCCTGAGTATCTGAAGCTCATGCTTACTCAATGGTGTTTCAGAAACAATAGGTATCCCCTTCTAGCACAACCTTATCTAGACCCTAGATGTAGAGAGCCCTTATTAAGGATTTCTATACTATACACGTTATCCTTTTTACTCTATTGTAATCTCTTTACCTGGTTCTAGTATCACAACATTGGCTTCAGGAACTTTCTCTTTTACAAGTTTAGCAAACTCATTAGGATCAGCGCGAATAACATCGAATGTATTGTAGTGCATCGGTATTACTGTACGAGGCTTAAGAATCTCAACTGCCTTGACAGCTTCTCTTATACCCATGGTGAAGTGTCCACCAATAGGTAATAAGGCTATGGTTGGCGAATATAGCTCTCTAATGAACTGCATTTCACTGAATAAGCCTGTATCACCCGCATGATAGATCGTTGTCTTGGATCCTACTATGACAACTCCTGTTGGGGCACCTATAGTTGATGAATGGAACGCAGGTGTTAAAATGATGTTTAGTTTTTCAAAACGTATTGGACCGCCAATATTTGCTGGAATAGATCTTTCAATAGCTCCTGCTTTCTTTGCAAGTTCTTCTGCAAGTTCGTAAACAGCACATATCCTTGCCTTACCATACTTCTTCAATATTTCTACAGTTTCACCAACGTGGTCTCCATGATCATGAGTAACTATTACTAGATCTATCTCTGGAAAATGTCTTGTAAAGGTATCCAATGATCTATATGGAGATAAAGGGTTTGTTATCCATGGATCAATTAGAATTCTGTGATTATCGATCTCAATATAGAATGCCGCGTGGCCTAACCAGACAATTCTTCCCATACTCTACACCAACATCAAGTAATATAGATCTAATAAATAAGGTTACTCTGCTTTGATAAAAGTAGGGTTAGATATCTTGAACGATGAGATATTCGAGAAGTATGTTAAAGCAGGTGAAATAGCTCAGAAAATTAAGGCATATGCTCTTCACATTACTAAGCCAGGAACTAAACTCCTCGATATAGCTACAAAACTTGAAGAGCTCATCAGATCATACGGTGGTGAACCAGCATTTCCTGTAAACATATCGATTAACGAGGTGGCAGCACATTACACACCCAAACCTATGGATGCAGCCTCGATACCTGAGAACTCAGTGGTTAAGATCGATATAGGAGTACATGTCGATGGTTATATAGCTGATACGGCAATAACAATTTCATTCAATGATAAGTACTCAAGACTTTTAGAGGCTTGTGAAGAAGCATTGAACAAGGCTTTGGCTATGGTGAAACCAGGTATAAGGTTTAGCGAAATTGGTAGGATAGTTGAAAGCATCATTAAAAGCTATGGCTATAAACCGATCTACAACTTAAGTGGTCATAGTCTCGAAAGATACCAAATACATGCAGGTCAAATTATACCAAACTATAGCGATATGTTTAACTTCGGTAAATTTAGGGATGGTGAAGCCTACGCTATAGAGCCATTTGCCACTGATGGTCTTGGATTTGTACGTGATTCAGAAGAAGTCACAATATATTCTCTGATATACAATGCTAAAAGATTGAGAAGACTTAGCACTCAAGCAAGGGAATTCTATGAGAAAGTATATTCTATGCGGAGAGAGCTTCCTTTTGCACTGAGATGGTTTAACTTTCAGAGCATGGAACAACTAAATAGCGTTCTACGAGACTTAAAACGAAACGGTGTTTTAAGAGAATATCCTGTTCTGATAGAGAAAAACAACGGAAAGGTTGTTCAGTTTGAAGAGACAATAGTTATATACAAGAACACTGTTTTTATCACAACTAGGACTATTAGTTAATAAGGAAAATTAGGATGTCTAGCTCGGGTGAGTCCAACGACCATCATAGAAGCACAGCTCGATCAGCTTGTATCGCTACTTCTATTCATACTATTCACACTCTACTTCTTAACGGATATTCCCCAAAGACTACAATTCTATCGATATAGTCGCGCTGTTGCAAGCCGATTACTTCAACTTGAAGCTATGGTTAATGACTCAATAAGGAAAGTGCGAAACTATATCTCAAGGCTAGGTGTGTCTGAACCACAAAATATTGTTGATAGATTTATAAACAACTACTTCATGATTGAACCAGTATCTATAGAGCCTACAGATATTATCAAAAGGTTGGACCATATAATATCAACTAATGAGAAAAAAGCTAAGGAAGACCTTAGAGCATCTATGAAACACTTAACCGATGACATCATCAATAATCTTGGTGTTGCATTGGCAATAGCATCAGCACTCTATACCGTATACAAAATTTACAGACACTACTATCTTTTAGGTCGTAGATACGAAAACTGGATTCTTCTAATGCAGTTAGCAATGATACTTCCTCAAGTAACGAAAGAACTTAGTCACTATGTAAAAGCAATTGATGGAATTGTGAGAGGAACACCAATAGGAGATAGTGTTGGGCCTTTAGTAGCCTTTAAATTGTTAGGATTAAGTGAGAGACGCGAGATAGTCGAAGATACTGTAGTTGGATTTACTGAAATAGATGGAAGAAAAGTCTATGTAATCAAGGCTAAAGGTCCTGGTGCTAGAGTTGGTAAACCAGGAAAAGCTCTAGCTAAGCTTGCTGAGGAGCTACAGTGTAATATAGCTCGTGTCATAACTGTGGATGCAGCATTAAAAATGGAAGGCGAACCTTCTGGACTTGTTGCTGTAGGGAGTGGTGCAGCTATAGGTGATTTAGGCCCTGAAAAAATTGAAATTGAAAGAGTTACAGTTAAGTGTGGGGCTCCTTTAGATGCAGTAATAGTTAAGATGAGTTCTGAAGAAGCTATAAACACCATAAATAAAGATATACAGAATGCCGTTGATGAAGCCTATAACAAAGTCCTAGAGATAATAAGGACTTATACAAAACCAGGAGATGTTGTCGTAGTTATTGGTGTAGGTAATAGTGTTGGAGTTTATTGAGGGATAGAATATGGATAACAATTACCTTGTACTGATACTCATAGCTATAGCGATAGCCATAGTAGTTCAAATGATCTTGAACTACTTATCGAGTAGACGTAGCATCACAGAAAGTCTATCGGAGAGACCAAGGATAAGAGTAAAGGTTACATGTGTAAATGGCGATTTTAACTATGAACGAGAATTCATAGAAGGAGATTTTGTTGGTAAAATTGAAGGTAAATGTGATAAGTGTGGAGGACTCTTGATAATTTCAGCGATATATGCAGAAAAACCTCTAACACCAATAAAACGTTCTGAAGAACATCTGAAACACAGGTCCAAGATATCTCAATGACTGGTGCTCCAAATTTGAACATAGAAAAGCTAGCTGATATAGCCCCTCATATCCTGAAATACTTTGAAAAGGTAGAAAGTATATCTAAACACTTCGTCGAAGCTATCTCTAGTCTTAATAGTTTCAACCTAGATAATGCCTATAAAAGTCTTGCCAAAAGTATAAAACTCGATACTGAAGCAGATAACCTACGTAGAGATATCATGGCATATATAGCAAGAGCTCCATTAGATAATGAACTGAAGGAATATCTGAGTAGACTCCTCAGAATGATGGATAGACTATCAGAATGGCTAAAAGAAGCTTCGAGATATCTCGACATCATACCTTACCTAGAGATACCACCAGATATACGTACAAACATTGAGAACCTAGCAAAGATAAATATGGAAGCAATTCGTGTACTAAAGGACGCTGCTCACAGACTTTTAAAGAATGGTGAAGACGTTAGCTCAATGCTTGAACGAGTTGAAAAGTTCGAAGAAGAAGCAGATGAAATTAACCATGATGCAAGAAAGAAGCTAGTATTCTATGGAACAGCTATATCCAATCCAGCACTAGTCGTAATGTTAAGAGATTTCATAGAATCTCTTGAAAATGTTACTGATTATGCTGAAGATGTTGCTGACGTTCTTAGAGTACTAATGCAATACCTTTTCTCTTGAGAACACAACGCTAACTATAGTAAAGTCACGTTAAATTAGGTAGCTTAGTAATTTGAATAGAAGTAGCGATATTGCAGCAGTTATGGGTATAGCTGAAAACCATGTAATAAAGATTCTGATAACTGTTCTGTAGTTCATGTATCTTAATCCCCTAGCTAGGCCCGCACCCATAACACCTCCAACCATAGCCATAGATGACGATACCGGTAGCCCTAATCTAGTCATTAAAAGCATAACTATGGAGGCAGAAAGCTGAGCAGTAAAGGCTGTTAAAGGTGTTAACACAGTTATCTTTCTACCAACCATCTCTATGACCTTGACTCTTCCAAAGAATACCCCTAAAGCAAGACCTATTGACGCCATAGATATACATATAGAAAGAGCTTCTAGAGAATTAACTCCATGAACATACATGACCGCAGCCATAGCACCAGCAGCATTTGCAACATCATTTGCCCCAAAAGAGAACGACATTGAAGACATAGATACTATTAAGAGAACTTTTAGAACATAGCGTTCATATATTGATGGATCCACCATAGTAAGTTTCTTAGATAAAGATCTATAGAAGAACATCGATAGAGATACGCAAATAGCTAATGATAACAGTATCAATATTACTGAAAGTTCTTTATAATGTGCAGCAACTTTTAATGATGTTAAGGCTAAAGGTATAAACAAAGCTAGGAATAGAGTTGAAATAGTGAATACTTTAAGTCTTTGGGTATTCCTTTTACATATATTGAAAAGCTTAATCAATGCAATCGTTATGAAAGATGCAAGAAATGGTGTTAAGATCCATGCAACGAATATCACTATGAGTGTATCTACTCTTAAAAACTCCATACCTATAGCAATTCCAAATCCAGTTAAACCCCCAATAACACATGCATGAACACTCATTGGAACTCCAAGCATATTCGATATCATCATCCACAGCAACGCAGAAAGAAATGTTGCTATAACACCTAGGATAAGCGTGTTTCTATCTAGAATTAATGTGATATCAACGATACCTCTCATCATTGTTGTAGAAACGTATATTCCTAGAGATATAGCGCCAATAAAACTTAGGATTGAAGCTATGAAGAGTGCTTTTCTAACATTTAAGGCGTTTGAACCAACAACTACTCCTACAAGATTAGCAGCATTATTCGAACCATTAATCCAAGCTACTACTAGGCCTAGAGCTAGAGGTACTATAGCTAACGAGCTTAATTCCATGTTTTCGACCATCGAAGCAATGACTTGAATACTCTAGTCAATGATTGAAACTTGTTGAGGTAATGCCTTAGCCTATTCTAGACCATCAATATGATGAGAGCTATCACTAAATCTCAATGCTGTAACAGCTTAAAAACCCGCACACCCCTATCACATGAATGGCGGCCCGACCCGGCCATAGCGGCCGGGCAACACCCGGACTCGTCAGATCCCGGAAGTTAAGCCGGCCGCGTTGGGCGCGGCTGTGGAGTCCGAAAGGCTCCGCAGCCCGTCCAAGCCGGGATCGGGCCGCCACTTCTCAATGATACTGCCAAGTGATGTACACTGTGTATCTTATTGTTCTAGGTGAACATAGTTTCTATCCTTGTTAATACTCATTGTTACTGCTCTATAACGTTACTACACTTTAATAAGCTTTCATAAGCGCAAGTAAAATCTAAGACCCTCTTTGCTGTGAGGATTTTGAGAGCGTACGAGGTTTGGGTATGGTGCTATGAGTTCAAAGAAGTATGTTTACATGTTTGAAGAAGCTGACTGGAAAAACAAGCGACTATTTGGTGGTAAGGGTTCAAGTCTAATACAGATGACTAAATTAGGTCTTCCAGTACCGCCTGGTTTCATCATAACAACAGAAGCATGTGTAGACTTCTACTCACCTAGAAAAAGTGAAATCGATCAACTAGAGTATGAATTGACTAAGAATCCTCCGCCTGAAATACGTGATCAGATAATTAAAAAGATTTGGGATATAATCAACACTCTACAGCTTCCACCAGGACTATGGGAACAAGTAGTTGAATACATGAAAAAACTTGAGGAGAAAACAGGTAAGGGTTTTGGCAATCCAAAGAATCCACTATTAGTATCTGTTAGGAGTGGTGCTCCAGTATCAATGCCAGGAATGATGGACACAGTACTCAACTTAGGTCTAAACGATGAAACTGTAAAGGGTTTAGCAGAATTAAGTGGTAATGAATGGTTTGCTTATGATGCATATAGAAGATTTCTAAACATGTTTGGAAGAATTGTACTTGGTATTGAAGAGAAGTACTTTGCGGCTGAATTCGACAAATTCGATGAAGCCTTCAGAAGAGAAGCTGAAGAAAAGTATTCTAAAGAACTTGAAGAAATTAAAAAGAAGTACCCCAAGTACACTCTAAGACTCGATGCCCAACCACCAAGAGATGTAGCACCGAACCTATGGAAGCTTTCTCTAGAATACATGAAGAAGCTTGTTGAGAGATACAAAGAGATTATACGTGAACACTGGGGTGAATTTCCACAGGATCCATGGAAACAGCTTGAACTAGCTATCAAGGCTGTATTTAGATCGTGGATGAATCCGCGAGCTATATTCTATAG
>CAZUDD010000040.1:0-9656 GCA_964619665.1 uncultured Desulfurococcaceae archaeon
CACATATACATATATGAACTACCTCATCCAATGATTGGTGTTTCAAAAGTTGCTAGCTATATCAAACAAGCTCATCCAATCTTTGATTGGAGTCAACTAACAATTGAAGAACCCATGCCATTAGTACTCAACAACACGCTTTATTGGAAAGCAACTGTTGTAACGAGAGATTATAGAGGTCTTGTTGTTATAGCTTTAGTAAACGCAAATACAAGTCAAGTAATCTCCATAAAGCCTAGAGAACACATTGTGTATATGGATGTACTCAGAGAATTTCTCGAGAAGACAGGAGGTGTAGCACCAAAGCCTCAACCAACAGATATCATGAAGATAATACAGGATCTTAAAGAAAGATTAAACAAAACTATTGAAGAACTTCAAGAATTAAAGCAAAGATTGGAGGAATTAGAGAAGATGATACAGAAACAACAATCATCAAAATAACTCTATAGACATGTAAGAAAAAGCAGAATATCTTCAACGACATTATTCCAAGAGTAGAAGAGTTGTTGATGATATCATCAATATATACACCTCGACTTAGTTAGCATCTTAGGGTAGTTGATATGAAGAGAGTTAGAGCTGTAATCAAAGTGTATGGTGTTGTTCAAGGTGTTGGATATAGAGCTTACATATACAGAATTGCAAGAACGCTAGGTTTAGTAGGTTATGTCAAGAATCTAGAGGATGGTAGTGTCTTAATCGTAGCTGAAGGAGATAAAGACAGTATAGATAAGCTCTTAGAGTATGCTTCACGAGGACCTCCAGCAGCTATAGTTGAACACATAGATGTAAAGATGGAGGAACCTAAGAATGAATTCAATGTATTTTATATAGATTTTGATTGTTGATCTTCTCTACGTTTACACATAACTGTATCTATAACTCTTAGGGCGGTTTTAATAGTAGCTATATCATGGCCTGTTATCTCCTTGAGTTTTTCTGGATCTCTTTCATTCAGTTCTTTTAAACTATCAACAATATCTCTATTTATTAATCTAGCTATAATTTCGTAGCCTCTATTTATCAATACAACGTATATGCTATTCAATCTATAGACTGTTGTGTTACCGCAAATCCATCTGTTAGTTTTTAACTTTTCTATAAGTGGATCATCAATAGTTTTTACGCTATATCTTCGTGGTATTGTATCTCGATGCTCTTCTACAAAACCATATTTTCTTAACCACCAAAGAGCTCTTTGAACAATATAACTCTTAAGACCTAGAGTCTCAGCTATATCTCTCGCTGTAAACTTTTCTCCACTTAGATCAAGAACTTTGTCGAGAATAAGTAGAAGCCATGGTTTTTCAAAAGCTATCCTCAATATCTTACTCTCACTTAACTTCTCTGAAATTTCACTCATGATCTATACCTCAGCGAGTACAGTCTTCATCATTTGTCAGGCCGCAGGGAAGTTCATCATAGATTCATCATAGACCTGTAGTCTATCTGTACATTGTTTAGCAGTATTAAAAACTCATAGTCTAAGATCTGTTTAAGGGTATGGATATGATCAGTAGAAGATTTGAAAATACGTTCTTTACACGTAGACAAGTTGAAGTATTGAGGCTTTACTATGATAGAAAGCTAAGTATAGATAGAATTGCTAAGGAACTCAATGCATCTAAAGCTGATGTAGCTACAATACTAAGAAAAGCACGTGATATAGTTGTAAAGGCTAGAAATACACTAGAACTCTATCTCGAGATAGTTAGGAGAGTATGTATAGATATAGAACCTAGAACTTCTCTAGATAGAGTTGTGGATATGATATTCTTTGAAGCTGATATACATGGAATAAAGCTCAAATATACAAGGGATCGTGTATTGCTGTATTTGATTAGGAATGCTAGGAAATGTATAGATCTAGATAAAGAGGCTACTGTATGCAGGATGAGAGTGTGTATTACCTATGATGGTGGTCTAGAATTATAGCATAGATTTTCTTAGATGTACGACATCACCAGCTTCTACATATACAACTCTATCTTGAGTAGTTTTTAGGATTAGACGTCCCTCTTCATCAACACCGATAGCTCTACCCTTGACTATGGAGCCATCTGTTAAAACTACAATGACGTCACGACCTATAGTAGAGCTAAGTTTTTGCCATTCATCAACTATGAGTTTCTTTGAGTTCTTTAAGAGCATTTCATACAATCTATCGAATTTCAATAGTATTGAGAGAAGTAGTGGTATTCTAGGAATTCTATGATTTAAAATTTCACTAAGAGATATCGCTATAGCTCTAAGTTCTTCAGGTATACTATTATTCACATTCACACCTACACCAATTAACAGCCGTTTAACTCTATCAGCTTCAGCTGAAGCCTCTATTAGTATTCCACAGACCTTTTTGTCGTTGTACACAACATCGTTAGGCCATTTAAGCTCTACATCTATTTCAAGAATATCTCTGATAGCTTTAGCAACTGCTACACCAATACAAAGCGATAGTATATGAAGATGAGGTATAGTCTTTTCTGGTCTCAATAACAATGTAAACCATAGTCCACCTCTAGGGGCTATCCACGATCTACCAAGTCTACCTCTACCACCCCTCATTTCTTCACATATAATAAGCAACCCCTCGCCATAGACATTTTCGTACTCTATAGCTATATCTTGACTACTCTTAGGACAAAACTCTATGTATATTGGTTTAAAGCTTATCTTTGTATTGAAATAGTTGAGATACCTGGGTAATTCACTAAGATTATCACCATCGATAAGAGCATAACCTTGTTTTCTATCAACAACTATTGGTATACCTTCAGCTCTAAGTCTTGATATCAATCTGCATATCAAAGACTTTGAAACCCCTAATCTACTAGCTAATTCTCTAGACCCAACAAATTCACCCCAATTCTCTTTCAAGATCTTTATCAACTGTTTTTCAAGATAGCGCATTACTCCTCATCCAACGATACACTATATTGATTATAGCAAAGTCTTAAATACCTGTTTACAGAAAGCATCTTCAGCACTAAGTATAGTTATGTAAACAGAGACTAATTCAAGAAGCAAGGAGGTTAATGTAGTCACTATGAAAACCTGAATCAGAGTGTTATGAAAGCATTGTGTGCTATACTCTGCACTATTCAATAGAATATATTAAACGAAAAGAATCCCGTATAACACATTCCCACTACTATCGGTTATAGCGTTAAGATAGGCTGTACCTCTAAATCTAAACCTAAAAACCTAGGTTCAGTGCCTACACCTATGCCATTCAAGGCTATCTCTATGTACATAATGTTGAGATTTATTGAGGAAAGCATAGAGATTTTAATTCCAATAACATGCTCAATCAACTTGAAGGAGGCTGCGAAGCTTTTATGAGGATATTCAATAGTATTTTAATTCTTTCTCTAATAATAGACCATGAGTTTAGCTCTTCTAGTTCTTTTATACCACCATAGAATAAATGGAGATCCTCTAGAAAGGGAATTTCGATCCACTCAATACTTAGATTTTTGAGTACACTGCGTAGCTTCTCGTCTGTATAGCTATCTATTCCTACTTTATTTAGAACTACAATAGCGTTTCCTTTGGGGATTAGCTTTAGAAGCTTTATAAAATCTTGGAGAGCTGTTATGGATGATTCGACTACACATACAACGGTATCTACCATATCTAAAAGCTCTAGAATCTTTTTACTAGTACCTGCAGGACCATCTACTACCACTAAATCATATTTTGATGTATCTATGTGCTCTCTCAGATATTCAATTAGTTTTCTGATAATCAATTCTTCAACTTTTTTACCTGGTCTTAGTTCTCCCGATACAACTTCAAGATCTCTATGTCTATATCTATAAACCCATCCAACTACATCATAACCAGCTTTAATAGCATTGTATCTACATGCGTAGAGACATAGCCGACATCCTTCGCATAGAGTGTCTATAAATACAAGTTTTTTCTTAGGTATGAGAACAAGTGCATGTGATGGACATAGATTTACACATACACCACATTTAGTACACTTAAGATCATCTATTTCCGGCTTGAAGTGTTTAACCTCTGATACCATATCGTATCTATTAACTCTCAACAATGATTTTATTGAGGGATTACCTACATCAGCATCCACCAACAATACTTTGTATCCACTACTTAGTGCAGTCAATGCGAGAGATAATGCGATAAATGATTTACCTGTACCACCTTTACCACTAGAGATGAGTACTGATACCATGTCGAAAACCCTATAGTCTCAGTATATCTAGGAGTTTGTCAAAGATCTCTATCAGGAATTTCGATATTGTTGATTGTGGTTCAAGTTTTATTATAGGTCTTGACCTGTTATAGCTTAGAACAGCTCTAATATCGAAGGGTATGTAACCTAGTACTTTGAACCTCTGTTCAATGTACTCTATTACTCTCCTTGATTCACCGTTACCTCGATATTTATTAACTATAGCATAGCAATCTATATTGAAATTCTTTGCTATTTCCTGAACCCTAATAGCTCCTTGAATAGAGCTTAGTGTTGGCTCAAGAACTATTAGAACAATGTTTGAACCTGCAATACTAGAGATAACAGGACATCCAATACCTGGTGCTGCATCAACTACAAAGATACTAGAATGAGGTTTTTCTATTCTAGCTAAGTGCCTAAGTTCGTATACAAGTCTACCACTATTCTTTCCTCCAACAAAGAGATTTCCTGTAAAAACCTCTACACCAGATAGTGTTTCTCCATACACTATCTCACCAATTGGATATGGAATCATTCTCAAAGCTTTTTCAGGACATAGGATAGCACATATACCACAACTTTCACATTTCTCATAGTCTATCTCAACATAGAATTCTTTTACTGATATAGCTTTTGATGAACACGCTGATTCGCATAACCTACATAGAGTACATCGATTATAGTCTACAACAGGTCTTCTTCCTGTCATAGCTACTCTTCTATACCGTATATTCTTGAAACCTCCCAATGCTTGAGCTAGGTTGGGCGTTTCTACATCACAATCAATTCCTGTACAGTCTATACCTAGAGTCTTTATATAGTATAGAAAGTTCGATGATATGAATGTTTTGCCTGTACCACCTTTACCACTGACAACAACTATTTCCTTCATAACTAAACATCCTTTATTAAACCAAACATCTTTAGAGCTTCTCTCAGTATAGTACCTGGTTGAACGGGCAGTATTCTAACACCTGCTTGTTGCAATATCATGGTAGCGTTTGGGCCTAGAGGAGGACCTAGAACAACTGACCCTCCAATAGATAGAATCCATTGAGCTATAGCGACTCCAACACCATGTGGAGCTGATGCAGCAGTATTCACTATTATCTGCATATTTTCAACTCTATTATTTGTAATATCGATAATAGCTATGTATGGAGCTCTACCAAATCTCCATGCAATACGTGAGTTAAGACCATTGTTATCCTCTAAAGCTGCGATAACTCTTAGACTATTTGGTTTTGGTGGAGGCATAGATGGTAATGGTGGTACACCTGCTGTAGCCCACCAACCACCATAACCATAAAAACCTCCTCTCTTTACAGGTCCCCATATCATGGAAACGAATCCCTAGAGATTTCTGTAATGCACTCCCAGAACTAGATTAAAACGTAGCTGGGTATGACACTATGTCTAGACTCCTCTAACAGTTGTTTCAGCTTCTTAATCTCGTTGGATAGTTCCGGAAACATCTTTACTCTAAGAATTGATGGGATGTATAGAAAGAGCAGTTTTGATCTTCTATGGAAGGTGTGATGAGGTTTAATGTGTTCTTCTCAGTGTAAAGGCTATTACGGTCAATACGATAGCTCCCACTATTGCTATGGTTGTCAGAGCTATATCGTTGCGAACCTTCTCTACGGTTATAGTTGATGTACTTGTTATGAATATGGGGCCTCTATGGCTTGGGTTGCGTATACAGTACTTGTAACGGCTCTATAGATCTCTACGGGTTTGTATGTTGTGATATATTTGGCAGTGTAGACTGTTATCGTAGTTTTCGGTATGGCTACGATCGCCACAATTGCCAGTGTTGGCGTGGTAGGCTTTGTTGTGAATGCTGGTGTAGGTGTTGCTTTCAACAGCTCCTTTATACTGACTTTCTCAACACTATTGTTTGCGAACTTTCACGACTATCTTGAGTGCCACAGCCTTAACAATATTTTTGCTGGATATCCAGAAGTAGTACGTTACATAGCCATCTATGGTAGCACCCTCAACGAGGTCTACAAGCACAGTTTTCTTCCATTCATCACCAGCTCTGTACGGTATGTCAACGCTGTCAACGTCCCATTCATCGTAGAACGTCTTCACATATCCAATGACGTAGCCCTCGACTTTACCTACTATAGGTGCTTCGACACTTAGCCTGACATCGACTACCTTCGGAAGTTCTTTATCTGGAACAGCATAGATCGTAAACTTGACAACGCTTCTAGGTGGTGGATCAACATGTTTTAGGATCACCAAGTAGTGGTAGTCCTTGAGTTCGTAGACCTTGTATTTAGCTCTAGGAATGATCTTGTACTTACCTATCGGAACCTCTTTGGATACCCTAAACGCTACGTAGATATCCTTGAACTCTTGGTTCAACGAGTTGTAGATTCTAAACGAAACTGCTTTCCTAGAACCATCATTCTTCGGTGTGTAGTAGAACTCTATCAATCCTAGCTTATACGGTATTACACCTTCACTTGAATCTATGGGTATATCCGTTGGATAGTCAGCGAAGCCTTTACCAGCATAGGTAAGGGTCTTCTTATCTATCGTACCATTGACATATATCTCTATCGATCTGAAACCTCTCAGAACATTCTCGAAAGGTACTCCAGCAACTGTTATGAAGTAGAACTTCTTTCCTTTGTACTCCAACATGACATTCAGATCCTGATGAAGATGAATATGTCCAGAGAGAATGGAAATGAGTCTAACATCGTCCTCCAGTATTAGTTTCAGTAACCTCTTGGTCTGCTCAGGGTGATCAGCTATGCTCGGGTATTTTTAGCCAGCACCGAGCATGTACTTGAAGGCCTTGTCTATGTCCTCGATATTCATATACCATCTCTTCTTATCTCTCCACCTAAGCGAGAATATCGGGTGATGCATGTATAGAATCTTCACCTTATCAAGGTTCTCCTTCAACACCTTCTCGAGCCAGCCAAGCTGTTTATCGTCGACCCAGCCTTCCATACCTGTATCAAGCAGTATGAGCAATAACTTCCCTATGGTTATAGCGTAGTAGCGGTAACCGAAGAACTTCTCCCACATCTTAGCTATGCCTGGAGCATCGTATTCACGGTTTCCTATACCTGCATATGCTGGCACTCTTAGCTGTAATCACCACTTCAAGAACTTGACCCATGCAGATCCGTATGTAGGTCTATCAACTTCGTCTCCGCCGAAGATCATCAGTGTTGGGTTGAGGACGTTTATCAGCATAGCCATTCTCTCCCAGTAGTGTTCACCAGCTGGCGTCTTGGTGTTGACTACGTAGAGAAGCTCGATCTCGTTAGGCCATTTCTTGAGAACTCATACACTGTTGGGCTGCACAATCGTTTTGGTAGCACCGTTCACAACGAGTTTTAGCTCAAGGATCAGACCTTCTCTACAGTTCTTTGGTACGCTTAGGTATACGTTGGCGGTCTTGTACTTCTCGCTCTATTCAGTCTTTACATAGGTGAGGCTACAGATTGAGATCTCGTTGTATATCCTAGCAGATTTCACCGTAATCAAGCTCTCCTTAGGATACTTGAACCTGAGCTCGAGCTTTGCTCCAGCAAGAACTGGTTCGGAATTCCGGAGTTCGGATACACAAGCTCTTTCACATAGTACTATATCTTGAACGAGTAGGCTGTGGGTAACGATATCGCTGAGGTAGCTATCGCTACAAGGACTAGCACTACTGCCGGGGATACCAGGATCTTAAACTGTCCATAGAACCCCTTGAAGGCTAGATATCCTGCAAGTACTTTATCATTGCCGTAACAACATCTTTGCTAGGTTTAAGCAGTAACATATTTTCGGGCTATCGTGGTAGATAGAACTGTTCTTATAAAACTTGTCGAGGTCCTTATGTTCACCTTGCTAAACTCTGTCTCTATCACATCTAGTCCCTTACTAACGCCCTCTATCCAGTACTCCATAGCTTCAATAGCTTTCTCTGTAAGTATGTTGAATATCCTAGCGATGAGTGGATTTCGTACCTTAATTAGTTTTGGAGCTATCTTTCTAGAGAACCTAATGCTCAGTCTCCACCCTGTTATTATGCAATCTATGGCTTCCCTAGGTAGGTTTCTCAACTGTAGGAACTGCGCTTCTTTTTCGATAAGGGTACCGCCCATCGGTATGAGAAGGAGTGGGAATACCCAGCCTTGGAATCCTTCGTCTTTAAGCTTGTCCAAGAGCTCTATCGTCTTGATATAATCGTCTGGTTCTGCCTCAGGGAAGCCTATTATGTAGGTGTAGCAAGGATACCAATACACATCGTTGAAGAGCTTGGAAGCCTCTAAAACCACATTAGGCCACTCCTCTGGTTTCCATGGATATGCTTTGCCTCTGAAATACTTAGCTACTATTCTTGGACTACCCGATTCTAGTCCAATCTGAGGAAATATCGGTTTTTCCTTTGATAGACCTAGAACATTGCTTATGTATCTAACCGTGCTCTTTAGTACAAGTGCTGAAGCACACGAAACATGGCTGAAGCTGATAGCGTCAATACCGTACTTATAAGCTAGCGCCGTTACGGCATCGAATAGCTTCTTAATGGTATCCGGATTCAGCTCAAGACCTTTAGCACCATAGAGAAGAACGTCATCTGTAACCAGACCAATACTCCTAATACCGGATCTAAGATTCAACTCGATCTCTTTAAGGATCGTATCTAGAGGCATTGATCTGAATCTCCACATAGTTGGACTGCAGAACTTGCAACGTCGAGGACATCCCCGTGTTATCTGTACTAAACCGTTTCTGGAGGGGGTTACGATAGGCGGTATTGCTTCAGCAGGAGGAGGTTCTCCGTGCACATGCCTAGGCACTTCCTCTCCATCCAATAACTTCCTTACTATTGTAGGGAACGTAAGTTCGGACTCACCATCGTACAGGACATCTATACCATAATGATCTTCCCATCCTCTTAACTGCCATGCACCAGGTCCTCCAACGATAACCTTAAACCTATATTTTTTCTTCAACTCAAGTACTGTTTTTATAAGATTTTCAAATTCGAGCTCTGTACAACTGGGCCCTCCACCAGAAAGAGCTTTGAGCGTCCAGGTAACTGGAGCCAAACCTTTGGGATCCAGAACATGAATTCCAACTATCTCCGTATCCTTGTCAATAGCTCTATGAAGAGCGTGAGGAGGGACTATCGCTACCTCTTCTCTTTTAAACCCAGCTGCTAAAAGCGCAGCTTCGGTTTTGCAAAGACCCAGGGGTGCAAACTTAGCATGCACACCATCAACGGTAGGTGCCCGAGGAGCTAATATATGGTATTCCACAAAGCTTGGCACCAACCTATAAGGCATACAGAGCCCAAAACCAAACAGATCAGCTCCATGATAATCAGTGAAAACAGCTCGATCAGCCGTTAGGACTATCTTAACCATACTTCTACCCCAAATCGTAGGGAAACACAGTCTAAATAAACGCATCATGTTGGTAA
>CAZUDD010000041.1:0-9612 GCA_964619665.1 uncultured Desulfurococcaceae archaeon
ACCAGGATCAATACCTAGAACCCTAACCATAAACACATCAAAAGAAACATACCATAGCAAACACTTAAGGACTTAATCATAAAACATAGACATAGATACGAATATCTATCCATTCCTTTATACCCGATTTTTTTTAAAGCTCATTTTGAGGTATTTGAAAGGGTGGTGTTGTGAGTAAAATTCTCACAGTAGCTGTGTTGGTTGTTATGACCATAGTATCTAGTGTTGCATTGTTTCTCACTATAGAAGCTCAAGATGAAGGGCTACCTGATCTATGGACTAGATATAACGAAATACCTGGAGGTGTACAAATTCAGTCCGAAAGAGGAGGCGTACCTGATTTTCCTGTCGATATGGCTATCTGTACATCTGGTTTTGCTGCTAAGGTACTTGCAGATCCATATACTGGAGAGTATTACTATGGTTATACAACAGCTGCTCACTGTGTAGAGCATCTAGAAGATGTTTATCAACCAGAATGTTGTGATAGTGAATACTATGCTGGATGGACATACTTTGAAGCAGATCCATATGGCTACGACATAGCATTTGTATTCTATGATGGAATCGGAAGTCCCGATCTAATTTCACCTTATATAGCTACAGATAATGGCTTCAAACCTGTTATGAGGTATGGCGTACCAGAGAGGGGAGATATCGTATGTAAGACTGGAAGGACAACTAATGTTACTTGTGGTGAAGTCGTTGATCAAGAGGATGAAGAAATATTTTGTTTTGAAATTGCACCTGGTATATGCATCTGGGTTACTTATCGTGATGTATATGTAGTTGATATGACCGACTGGTATATAGCACATGGGGTTCCAGCTGTTCAAGGAGGTGATTCTGGTGGCCCTGTATGGTGGTATTACTACGATCCCATATACCATTATCAAGGAGTGAAGGTGTATGGAACAGTAACCGGCGGTAACAATTACACACTCTGTTTTAGCGGTATGGATCTTTATGAATTATTCGATATAGAACCACTACTCATATATGGAAAACCCAGTTCCCCGCCTACACCAAGCACATGAGGTGATATCATGATGCGTACTCCCATAACCTTGATATTGATGGTCATCATAACTTCGATAATTGTTGGTTCTCTCAACATTGTTGAGGGGTCTACGGGTATCGATGTTAGAAAAGAGTTGCTTAAACAGTTGGTGTATGAAGAAGTTGAAAAGAGTGTTTATGTAGTTAGATATAGACCTTACTATGTATATCATGGCAAATATGTTGATGTCCGCATCTATTTAGAGAATGTGATGGGAATAATAAAATATATGTTCCTATCTGAACTAGCTAAGAAAGTACCAGAGTCGAAAGGTTGTGCTAGCTATAAAGGCTATCTTAAAAACCTTAGAAAATGCTATTACGAGATTTCCAGATTTAAAGAAGTTATTGATAATAGAATACCTAGTAAATTCAGAGACTTAGTACGCAACATCACAGCTTCTAGCTATAGAAAGCTTAGATTAATACATATGTCTCCATATATGATACCAACTATCTATGTATATGAAGATGAGTATAGAGTTTACAGAGACAAGCTTGTTCTACTTGCAAAAGAGTTAATCAATAGTTTACAGGACTTCAATGTTACATATAGTGTGATAGTTGTTGTACCATCTATACTCAAGGTCTATGATAAGATAGATTACATCTATGGATCTGCTTATGGACTTCACTCTAAGTCTATGGAAACGATATGCCGTATTCTCCACAACGAAATTATGACTAAGTACTTCGAGATTTTGAAAGAGAAATATGACATGATATACAGAGGATGTGGAGATGGACTTAAAGGTATAGGCCCTGTTATTGGATGGGGTAACTTTAGTGAACGTGGTATACCATCAAAAGAAAGCTTGATATACATAGCTAAGCTTATTGATGATGCTATAGGTCTTCATCTAGATGATGAAGAGTTTCAGGAATTCCTGACAATATTTCGAAGAGAGGTTAAGAATCTTGGACTAGACATACCTAGACTAATTATAAGTGTTGAGATATCACAAACACGATATGTAAAACTACCTATACTAATACCAACAACTATAACACCTAGCACAAACACTATTACATCACTACCTACAGAGGAATTGAGTGTATATAGATGGCTAATACCGGTATTAATCATTAGCTTAAGCTCAATCATCATAGGTATTACACTAAAAAGATATCTTAAGTGAAGAAACTCCTCTTTTCTTTAATACAACATTTTTATTCTGATCTGTCTGTATTCTCATCTATGTTAATATCAGGGATTGGATATGGGTTATGGAGAATAATGTATTGTCTATGCTATAAGCTTTAGTATGTACATACGCTTGTATGCTATGGAGAATAGGAATGTAGCAGTCGTTTTGATATCCTTAACAGTTTTAGCAATGATAGCAGATATATTGACGATCCTCAAGCAAAGAAGCTTTTAACCAACATTAAGGTCTTAGCTCTATAGCGTTGGTTCGGTTCGCGACCTCTATCATCACTATTCAGGTGTCCGGCAGAGCTTCCTCATCCATAGATTTTTATGTTGTTCTAGGTTTATAGAGTGTTGTTATATTAGTCCAAAGAACTTCATTATCATTGATACTGAGAATATTGAGTATGCTATTGTTGCAATTAACTTTGTTTTTCTTGGTCTAAGCTTTGTCAATACTTTTGCTCCTATAGATGCTCCAATATATGTTGCTATTGTTAGTGGTATAGCTATTGCTAGATCTACAAAGCCTGTGTATCCATAGACTATAGCTCCTGAACAAGCTGTTATACCAACCATGAGCTTGCTTGTAGCTATAGCTGATTTAACGTCTAGTCCAAGAACTAGGACTAGTATTGGTGTTTTTATGACACCACCACCAACACCACCAGTTGCTGATAGTATACCTGCTAAAAAACTCAAAAACCATGAGATTCCCTTCGATGTTCTGTAGCCCATAAATGGTTTTCTAGTTTCTTCAACTCTCTGTGTAGCGAATAGTGTTGCTGATATAGCTAGAGCTATACCGACCACAAGTATAGCTATTCTCGATGGTAGTGAGATGGCTGTTAATGCACCTAGAACTGCACCTGATATAGATGCTGATTCTAGGAATAGAGCTGTTCTAATCTTTACAAGACCACGTCTAATAAGTTTGTGAATACCACCAGTACTAGTTCCTAGAATAGCTATGAGACTAGAAGATATTGCAAGTCTTGGTTCAATACCATAGAGAATCAGTAATGGAGTAATTATACTTCCACCACCAATACCAAGTAGAGTCCCTATAAAACCAGCGATAATCCCTAGAGGTATTGAGAACAGTATGTAGTTGAGATACATTTGCTCAACACATCACAAAGTCTTTTCTTCCCATAACCTCTTCTTCTCGTCATAGACATCTCTAGAATACAGTGGTTTAGCTGGTACACCAGCAACAACAGTATTTGGTGGAACATCCTTTGTAACAACACTACCAGCAGCTACAACAGCATTCTCTCCAATCCTAATACCAGCTACAAGAACACAGTTAGCACCTATAACAGCTCCCTTCTCTATGTATACTCCTTTCAGCTTTTTAGACATAGGATACCTATCATTAGTTACAACAGCGTATGGACCTATAAAGACATTATCTTCAACAACACTTTCTGGTGGTATATAGACACCAGTTTCAATCCTAACACTCTTACCAATTCTAACTCTTCCATCGATAACAGATAGAGTTCCAATAACGGTGTTATCTCCTATAACACAGTCTTCTCTAATCATAACATTGTGACCAGTCTCCACATAGTTACCAATAACGGTTCTCTCATATACAACAGTACCTGGTCTAAGATGACAGGAAACACCAATTCTAGCTCCACTACTAACACTATCAAAAAACTCATAGATATTCTCAACTCTTTCTATTCTCGACAAAGCACTATGGATACTCCTCCTTGTAGGATAACCAACAACAACATTATCATCAACAATAGTGTTATCACCAATCTCACTATAACCAAGAATTTTAGCTGTTGGAGAAACAATACATCTACTTCCTAACCTAGCTTTCTTAGATATGAAGCCTATAGCCATAGAGTATCTACCTCTTAGATGCTTCCACAATACACTGAACTATATACTCAAGATCATCTATAGATAGAGCGGGATGTACAGGTAAACTCAATACCTTTCTACTTGCTTCAATAGCATTTGGACATATGTTTTGTGGATAACCAAGTTTTTGATAGAGTGGTTGTTGAAATATAGGTCTTGGATAATGGATATCAGTTTCAATACCTTTCTCGGCCAAGAACTTCTTTAGTTCATCTCTACTCAATGGAAACTCATCTTCGATCCTGATAACGTACTGATGATATACATGCTTAACTCTAGGATCTTCATATGGAGGTACAATACCTTTTACTCTAGATAGTCTCTCTGTCAAGAACATAGCATTTCTTCTTCTAATCTCATTGAATCTATCTAGTTTCTTAAGCTGAACACGACCAATAGCGGCTTGAATACTAGTCATTCTGAAATTCCAACCAAGTTCTTCATGAAGATACTTCTGTCTCTGTCCATGATTTCGAAGAAGCTTTATCTTCTCAGCGATTTTACGATTGTTAGTAACTACTATACCGCCTTCACCTGTAGTCATATTCTTCGTAGCATAGAAGCTAAAGATTGCTGCATCACCAAAACTACCCACTTTTCTACCCATAAACTCTGCTCCGTGAGCTTGTGCAGCATCCTCTATAAGAATGAGCTTGTGGTCATCAGCAATCTCTCTAAAGGCCTTCATGTCTGCTGGATGCCCATAGAGATGAACAACGATGATAGCTCTTGTTCTAGGAGATATCTTTTCTAGAACATCGTTTGGATCTAGATTATAGGTCTTGAGGTCTATATCAGCGAAAACAGGTTTTGCACCTTGGTAAAGAATTGCATTTGCAGTAGCTATAAATGTAAAGGGTGTTGTTATAACTTCATCACCTTGTCTAATGTTGAAAGCCTTCAAGACAAGATCTAGAGCTGCAGTACCATTACAAACAGCAACAGCATAATCAACACCTATATACTCAGCAAACTCTTTCTCAAAGGCCTCGACTTCAGGGCCATGAGCAAGAATACCAGATTCTAAAACTCTCTTAATAGCCTCTAACTCTTCATCACCAATAAGAGGTTTAGCAATACGAATCCTATACAAAAACAACACCTAGATCAATACAACAAAAAGTAGAGTATATCAACTCTAAACTAGCAGCTATGATCTCAACAAATACATCTCTATCTATGTTAGATATTCAACTAGTTCTTCAACACTATTAAAGAGATACGATCCATAGGTTCCAACAATTCTTAGTTTAACTGGCTTTACATTCCATTGTTTAAGCCAATCATTTATCAGCTTCGTTAATCCATTTTTATCAGCTTTAAACGAATAGTAGTAGTCTGGATTCCATTTCTTCTCTATAGGATCATACCATTCAAGTTCTGCAAAACCATACTTAATGAGATATCTTCGAAAATATGAATTAATGCTCATTGGAAGAACAGAGTAATAGTATTTTTCTTGTGTTGGTGATGAACCGTTATACACATATAGTTTTAGCAATAGATAGAGATCGTTATACCAACTAAGAACTGGATCTATCAAAAACGCTTCTTTGTTAGATGCTATGTAGAGTAGTGCCATATGACCTTCAGTCTCAGTATACCAAGCAATAAGGTATAGCTCAGCATCTCTAGATGCAAGATTTTTTAGAACACTATATATGAATAGACTTAGATCTTCACAATCACCACCACGTTCTAAAGTATAGTTTGGTGGTAGCCACTGTTGTTCTTCTCTAATAGTCATCAACACAGTATCTATAGAATAGTAAGGCTCTTCATAGTTGTAATCGAGATAATAAGCAGTTATATAGAGCATATACTTGACCTTTACTACAGGATCCTTTTCTCCCAAGAATGATAGGTTTAACTCATCAACAATCTCTCTACCTATCTCAACAAATTTATCGAGAAACAACGCTATCTCATCATATGTATAGAGATACATTAGCTTTCTCAATCTCTGGACCAGCTCTATAAGTTTTGTATAATCAGTTTCTAGAGTAAGATACTTCTCTTCAAGTAATTCATAGCTACGTCTTAAAACAGTATACTCATGCTCAAGCTCTTCATATCTTTGACTAAGTACACTATAGCTAAAACTCAAAACACTATAAGCTCTAGTAATAGAAGTCCAGGATACATACAGTGATCTATACGATGAAGATACAGCTCTATACTCACGACTTAGATTCGCCATACTATTCAGTATCTGTGTATAGCTATACTCCATAGAGACATAGTTACTGTATAGCTGTGTATAGCTAGAATAGAGATCAAAATACTTTCTCTGAAGAGATGTATACTCTTCATAAACTCCATAGAATGCTATCGATAAAACAACAATTATAGTTGAGAGAACAGCAATAGCTTTCAAAGATACCACCACTCAAAACTATAGACAGAAAACCTAAACATCTTTTCACAACTAAACCTTTCCTAGGTATATACCTAACTATCAACGGTATCGTTGCTACAAGGATAAGTGATCTAGCTATGAATGGTAGATTGAGAGAATACCTTGTCGATATAGATATACCTAGCGACTATAATTCACGTATACACAGCTCTATGGTCTTGAAGTATCGTAATATCAACAAACTTAAGTTTTGTTCTATATGAGAAAACTCTTGGTGTTTTAGTCTATGGGTGAAGAGCTTTTATTGACTTTAATTGAAGAACATGAGTTATTGTTGACTCTTATAGATCCTGAGGTCTTAGATTATGCTGAGACTAAGGATAAGAATAGAGAGAGTTGATGATAAGAAATCTGTAGATGCTCTAGCTCTTGTAGGTAGTGGTTTTATAGGTGTAGAGCCAGAGATTTTGATACCTCTTCAAATGGTTAAAGAACTAGATCTAGAGTCTATTTCTAGGCCTCAACGCTTTACAAAGATATCTGGTGATGGTAGAGAAGTAGAGTTGTTGAAGTTTAGAGATACTGTAAGGGTATATGTTGCTGAGGATAGAGTTGTTGGTCCTATTATAAGTAGTGTTTTAACGTCTTCTGGAGCTAGATATGTATTGATAAATGATAAGCTTGCTGATAGACTAGGAATTGTCTTGATTGATTTTGCTGAGGGAATATGGTGTTTTAGAGATGAACTAGGTAGGAAGATGAGGAGTATCTAGTTTTCTAGGTGTTGTTAACCTTTATAGTTGAGAATATCTGTTTCAATAGCTAGAGTTTTACTCTCACACAACACTCTTTATCATGAGAATGAGTGGTGTAGGTGAGTCTATAGATATGCGGTGATAGTTAGTGACTTCAAAGAGTATTGTTGTTGTTAGTGATTGGGATGCTGATGGTGTTGTATCTGCTGCAGAGATAGTCTATGCACAGGAATACATAGGTAGATACCCTATAAATAGTAGACAGAGAGTTACTCTCATTCCCTCGAGTGCTAGATCTATAGAGTCAACACTAATCGATGAGGTACAGAATCTTAAGCCAAGTATTCTTGTTGTACTCGATATTCCCTATACACGTGGTCTAGAGAATATTCTTTCTAAGCTTAAGAAACAATCAGTTGAGAGATTAATCTATGTTGATCATCATCTATCAACACTTGCAAATAGTTCAAAACTTGAGAGAGTTATAGATGAGTTTGTTGTTGGTAAAGCACCAACAGCACTTCTTGTTGCACATATCCTAAAATCACATGGTGTAAAACTCAGTATTAGACTCGATGCAT
Source organism: uncultured Desulfurococcaceae archaeon (assembly GCA_964619665.1). Taxonomy (GTDB): domain Archaea; phylum Thermoproteota; class Thermoprotei_A; order Sulfolobales; family Ignisphaeraceae; genus CAZUDD01. The sequence goes on from CAZUDD010000041.1 coordinate 7,789, forward strand.
TTGTTAAAGCAGCATCTATTGCTGAAAGAGGATATGCTAAGAGTACTGAAGATTTAAGGAGATGGAGAAAACTTGTTTCTATAGTTGTTGAGGTATCTAAAGCACTTGCAATATCTAAGAATAGAGAGTTATGGGAAAAACTAGTTAGATGGTTAGCATCACCAACAGCATTAACAGCAATGCCATTTACACCAGATATAAAGTCAATGTTGAAACCGTATACTTCGAGAATAGAGGATCTTAAATCGATAGCACTTGAATTAGCACCAACAGCACAAAGAGTATTCAATCTAAGAGTTATCGATGTTAGGAACATAGCTTCTAAAAAGAAGATTAAGTCTACAGCACTAGCATCAATACTATGTAGAATGCTTCGAACACCAATAGCAATAGTAACCATTACAAGAGATGGAAAAACACTACTCATCATAAGATCAAGAGATGACACACCGTATAGACTAGCAACAAAGATGATGTATCTAGAAGATGTAGAATCAATAGGAGGACACCAATCACTAGCACTCATAAAATTCAAAACAAATCTAGAACTAAACAAAATCATAGACCATCTAAGAAAAGCACTATTAACAGGTTAACAAAGAGAAGCCTCTACAACACAGTATCAAAGCCTATCAAGCGAACAGCACATTGATATCTACAGAGACTACAACACCATATACCTATGGAGAGATTAAGATCAAAGTTTTTAGAGATAAAGTCATCGATCTTACTAAGGAATCAAGCGGTGCATACATAATTATCTTTGCTGATCCTATACAAAGCTCAGCCTTATGGCCTAAAGACTTTGTTGAAAGGAATATATGGATCATTAGGTATGCATTAACAAAAGATCTTAAGTGATGGGAAAGAGAGTTTGGAAAGGAAGTTACTAAAGGCATTAGCTATCTAAAGGAAGAGATTGATTATTATAAAGAAAACATATCTCGAGAACTCGGTATAAAGCCAAATAAACTTAGAGTTGAGGACATAGTAAACTATTTTATGAAACACTATAATGAAGCAGCAATAATCCTTAGAGATCCAGTAGAAAAAAATGCTTAGCTCATGTATAATCGGGATAATCGATGCAAAGATTAGAATAGATAGTAAGATCATGGTGCTATCTTATCCTGTACTATTAGACGTAGGCAATTCTTGTCTAAACAGACTACACAGAGTTCAGCTGTATGGTGGTAAACCAGATATCTCATTGGTATGGGTAAGCGGGTATTACGTACCTAATCAAGACGATATATGGTATGTAGAAGGTCATCTAGGTATAAAGTCTATGAAGTGTATGTATGTCAAGAAGTTGATTGAAGTTCTCGAGTATGTGACAAAAGCTATGGGTGTATACAATAGGTCATGGATAGAGGTAATCCTGTATACAGCTGGTGATAACGTTGGAGGACCACCAGTCTATTCCTTCGATCCCGAATATCAATGGTATCCTGACTGTGTTGGTACCAAGGCTAAAGATATCATTGAAGAATTGCTGAAAAAGTTCCCCAACGATGTTGAGATGTCTCGAAATGCAACGGATACTGGTGGAGCAATATGGATCAGATTACCAAGGTTAAACAATGTAATATCGTATCTAGAGCAAAATACCTGTGCTAGATTCGGAATAGCAGAAGCAGTCAGGATAAGCCTTTGGTAATAAATGCAATCACATAGCTCCTGTATACATGCTAATCCCAATCTTCTTGATACTACCCATAACCACTTCATTCGCAATCAGTACTCAGTAAAACGATAGACAATTCATAGTGAGTCATACAATAGAAACGATAGAGACATTGTTAATGAGTATAAGTATAGATG
>CAZUDD010000042.1:0-9546 GCA_964619665.1 uncultured Desulfurococcaceae archaeon
ATCTAATTTACCAAAACCTCTTTCAAGATTCTCTCTGTTGACAAGGGATCTATGTATGGTTACATGGTGTAGAGTTCCAGCTAGATCTGTCAACTGGATATCTAGCCATTCAACACCATACTCATCTAGTTTCTTCATGAACTCTTCATAGGGATCCATAGCATATCAGCCTACTTTCAACTACTAGCTATTGGTTTACCTCTATAAATCTGTCCCAGAAGCACTATGAACTTACGTACATAGTCAAATCAATCAATATATGTGGGTCCTTGAACAAATGTTTATTAGGGTATTACGCGCTATATACATAGTGTCTGCTAGAGCTTCAAGGTGATGCTCGTGAAAATCGAATTAGATGATCTTGATAAAGCAATTATAGAGTTACTGGTTCAGGATTGCAGAAAGAGTGTTCGTGCAATCGCTAGAGAGCTAGGTAAACCCCCATCATTAATAGCTAAACGTGTAAAGAGATTATTTGAAGAGAAGATTATTGAGAGATGTACTGCTATTCTAAACATGAGAAAACTAGGTTTTAGGATTATGGCTTTAATTATGTTGAATGTTAAGGGAGCACATATTGAAGATGTTGAGAAGATACTTGCAGAAGAAAAAAATGTTCGAGCTGTTTACGATATAACAGGTACTTATGATGTAGCTGTTCTAGCTCTATTCAAATCAGTAGAAGAACTAGATAGGTTCGTTAAGAGGATGTTAAAGAATCCATACATTGAGAGAAGTGTGACTAGCGTTATATTCAAGGCTGTAAAGGATGAACCAACAGTTCCTCCTGTCCATGGAGGTGAATAAAGTAAAAAATGATTGAGAGTCTATAGCTACTCTATGTTCTCCTCAGTCTTGGCTCAACAACAGTCTCTAAAGCAATTCCAAGAGCAACAAAGGTAAATGATGTTAGTGATATCATGATTCCTGGAGGTAGAATCCACCACCAAGCCTCTAAAGATATTGGCATTGCTCTTCTAGCTTCAGCTAGTATGAGACCCCATGTAGGCATTCCATGGTAGATACCTAGTACGCTTAGTCCAGCTTCTGTTAGTATTGCTGCTGGTACTGAGAATACTAGTACTGCAAATACATATGGTATAACCTGTGGTATGACGTGTTTGAATACTATTCTTCTATGTGATGCTCCAGCTGCAACAGCTGCTTCAATATATGGTTCTGCTTTGATTGATAAAGCCATAGATCTAGTAATTATTGCTACACCACCCCAGCTAAAGGCTATTAAGAATCCTATTATTACCATTAGTCTCCAGAATGGTGCTTGAATGATTGTCTGTATTGCTACTCCAACTAGTACCAGTATTGGTAGTAGTGGTACGTTTATGACTATGTCTATTATACGCTGAACAACTTCATCGAGTTTACCACCATAATAACCACTCATAACACCTATAAACATACCTATGAATGTTGCTGCAACAGCTGCAAAGAATCCTATCAATAATGCTACTGGGAATCCATAGAATATTCCTTGAGCTAAATCACGTCTATTCAGATCAGTACCTAGTAGGCCATATGCCGAGCCTATTACGACGAATTCAACATCTTTAGCAATTCCATAGCCTATTATCCTATCAAGTACGTACATGTCTCTATCGCTTAATCTCGAGAACTTCATTTGTATCCATATTCTGTACTTGCCTACTAATGGTTTGAAGCTCATAACACCAGTCTTGTTGTCTATTATTGGTATACCAAATACTGCTTCAACATATCTACTCTTGATAGTCTCTGAGTTATTTCTACATATCGAGATGTTGATATGATAGATCTTTTGAGCTATATAAATACAGTACTTGTTTACAAATTCAGACGCTCTTAGTATTAAGACTTGCTGTGGTTGTATCACTATCATATCTTGACCAGCAAACTTAATCATTTCAGAGGTTAGCCATAACTTACCTCCATCAGGTCTCTCTATGTACACCTCTAAGGGCTTTGTAACTACTTCACCTTTATACGTGATATTGTTTAGATTTCTCAGTATTACTAGTAGACCTCTACCTTCACGAGGATCAGGGAATACTGGTTTATCTAGAGTATAGTATGTCTCGTATCTAACTATTACTGTGTACTTAGCTCTGGTGAGGTTGTAGTTTTCGCCTGGTATATGCACTATCATATGCTTTGCTATTGGTACGCCAAAGCGTGAGATCCATTCTGGAGGTACTAGCTTTGGATATTCTATCCATGCTCTTTCATAGTTCTGGCTCCAGTTATAGACAAAATCTGGAGGCATTGTTATTGCAGCTGCTATAGATATAGCAACTATGATTACTGCTAGTACTAGACCTACTTTACCGAGAGTTTGACTCCATAACTCTCTAAATATCGATATTTCTGGGGTAACACTCATAGGTTTTCACCTCTCTTAGCTTATCCTAACTCTTGGATCAAGCAATATGTATAGGACTTCAAGTACAAACCTAGCAGCAATGTATACTAGTGTTGTTATGAATACTAAGCCTACTAGGACTGGTGCATCGGCATTGAATATAGCTTGATAGTATAGTGTTCCCATTCCTGGCCAATCGAATACCGATTCCGTGATTATGAAACCACCTATTGAGCCAGCTAGGCTTAGTATTGTATATGTAACTATTGGTGGTGCTGCAACTCTTAGAATATACCTTCTAACAATGAGTTTCTCTGGTAATCCTCTAGCTTTTGCAGCCCATACAAAGTCTTCACTAACTATTCTGATAACCATAGATCTAGTGTAGTATAGCCAACTACCAAGGAACGATATTACAACTACTGTTATTGGGACATAGGAGTACCAGAGTATCTGTATAAAGTTCATTAGTGGATCTTTCCAGAACGTGGCTAGAGCAGATGCTATTCCTCTATAGTTTACCGGTGCTATCTTTAAGCTATAGCCTAGTACAAAAATGAATATCATTGCTAACCACCATACAGGCACTGCATTGAATAGAGCTGCATATGTTATTGCACATCTATCAGCTATAGATCCTCTTCTATATGCTAGCCAAGGACCTATTGGTAGCGCTATAGCTGCACAGATTATCTCAGCTATTGTCAACATAATTATTGTTCTAGGTAAAACAGCTAAAACCAAATCACTAACTCTACAAGGAGCTGGAAGACCACCAACAGCACATACTTCCTCAGTTGTCGAATTACCGAGTTTTAACGTGAGTACTGTTTGAACAACTCTAAACACTCTATAGTACCAGGGTTTGTTTAGACCGTAGAACTCTATCAGGAACTCTTTGTGTTTTCTTATAATCTCTTCGATTTGCTCTGAAGACATACCCGGTTTTTGTGATAATTGCTGTCTAAGAGCTCTAATCTCAGTTTCGATGATAGCCTTTATAACCATTGTATCGTATCCGGTGGCACTCATTATTACGCCAGTGATGAAGACTATTACAACTAAAGCAATAGCTAAAGCTATTGCTCTTCTAATCAATACTACACCAACACCCAATACTCCAACACCACAATAAACAAGACTGTAACCAAATTAAAACTTTATCAACATGGTATTAAGATAGTATCGAGGAGAGGAATTGCCGAGGAATAATCGGAGAAGAAGAAAAATATTTTGTATTAAAAAGATTTGAAAAGTTTGGCTAGATATTGCTTGTAAGTTATCGACCAGCTCTAATTGCTGCTACAATAGCAGCTACAATAGCGACTCCTATTAGACCAGAGCTTAGGTATGTAAGTGTGGTCACTTTGTCGCTTGCTGATGCAGCAACTTCTCTTGTGTCTTCAATGCTTGACTTAAGCTTTGATACATCACCTCTTAGTGTATCGATGTCGGTTTTGAGGTCCTCTATCGACTTGCTTAGGTCTGCATATGCACTCGTTGTTAGGTTGGCTACGGACTCAATGGACTTGCTTAGCTTAGCGAAGACATCTGCTACGGCTGCACCTAGTGATGCGTTGATGCTGGATACTAGTCCTCTTAGTTCATCCATGGACTTTCTCATTTCAGCAACTTGTCTAGCTATTCCTGCTAACTCTGCAGGCACTGCATCAATGTCTCTGACAGCAGAGGCTGGTAGAGCGATCTTCTCGCTAATTGCTAGGAATAGTAGTCTGTATGTCTTGGTGTAGAGCTTTGTTGTTACCTCCTTTGGTATTGTTATGCTAACTGTTGTTGTCTCAGTATATGTCTCGACTGAGTAGACGATTTGTGCTGTTGCTGGGTCTATCATTAGCATGTAGACTCTGAATGGTGGTGCACCGTCGAGTGTTATGTTGATTATTGCTGGTTCACCAATGATTATGTATTCTGGTAGTGCAATGTCTACGAACTCTGTTAGCTTTGGTATACCGAAGTATAGCTCTCTAGCATCGATTGGATAGGTTGGATCTTCGAATCTCTTTAGCACTAGTACTTGTGCATCTTTATCGAAGGAGTCTAGGTAGAATGCACCTTGGCTAACCCATGCATGTCCGTGAGCGTCGATCCAGCTTATTAGTGCATCTAGTCTGCTCTTCCACTCATCCTCTGTTAGTAGTACTTTACCCTGTACTTCGAACCATGAACTGAAGTTGGCGTATGCGCCTTTAAGTGTTTTAGCTGCTTCTTTGACTGCAGCTGCTGAATCTGGTAATACTAGGTTGAGCTGTGGTACACCATAGACTCTGGCAGTCCATCTGGAGGCAGCGAACTTGTGAGTTATGTACACTAGGTAGTCACATGATAATAGTAGCTCGACTGGGTTGGTCACTCCGAAGGATGCCATATCAGCGATGTAGTGTGGATCGAAGTGCCAGTAGTTGATGTATACTTCTAGCTTGTTCTCATCCCATAGTGGTCTGATTGCTACTATTGGTGCTAGGAACTCACTTACGACCCATGCTGGTACGAACTCATAGCTTGCCTTCTCTGGGTCATAGGCCATCTCTATAGTGTGAGCCCAAGCTGCTAGAACATCAGCCCAAGTAATGGTTATTCCATGGTGGAAGTGAGTGCCGATGACTCTGGATAGATCGAAGACAACTTTGCTTACAGCTTTGGTTCTGTTGAAGTTCTTGGCTGGTTCCCATCTGTCTGAAGTTACGTTCCACCATAGAGCATCGTCAGGTACGTCTAGTGTTCCTGTTGGACCAGCTGTTTCAACTGTGTAGTTCATTCTGACTGGCATTGGTTCTCCAGTAAATGGATGTCTCCACATTGATGGATCCATTGTTGTTCTAGCTGGATCGACACTATAGACATCTGTGAAGGCCGCCGGCCATCCATATACGTTCCAGACAGTTCTACCAGTCCATACCCATAGGTGGCCAACTCTAATTGTGTCTCTACCCTTTACGTACCAGTTTCTAACGTTGAAGATGGTATTTCTTAGACCGGCGCCTAGATCTAGGGTTACACCTTCAAGGTCTTTTCTAGCTGGTGTGATGTCTAGTCTGGTTGCAACCCATATTCTTATCGATTCATCTGTACCTACATCGGTAGCGTTTCTCACTAGATTAATCCACTCGTCCTTACTTGTGAACCCGCCTAGGCAAGCTATTTTAGTCCATGTATCTAGGTCGTCATGTCTATAGTTCCAGCAGCTTGGGTCACCCCAACCGGGCATGAAGCCAAACCATGGAGCGGCAAACTGTGCTGCTACCCATGGATCCCACTTATCGATTGCACCCTTACCCCAGCCCTCAGTGTAGATGTGCCATTTGAATTCTTCTGGACATGTATAGTAGACTGTGGTAATTGCTGGACCAAACTCGCTGTAGACTCTCTCTACAGTGATACCTACGCGCTCTAGCTCGCTAGCGAACATATCACCAATCTTCTTTCTCTCGTCTTCAATTCTAATGATTGCTCTGACTATGATTGGCTTACCTCTGAAATACCATTTACCGCCGATAACGGTTGCACCAACTTTCGTCAATATCGTTTCAAGAGCAGATCTAGCTGCATCAACATCGTATTTCCATTCAGCCATATACTTCGCAATGATGTCTGCTAGTACAGTGTATGTTGGATCTGCTGGTGAATAGAATGACCACATTGGTATACCGAAGCCTAGGTATACACTCGATATAATGGCGATTCTATCTACTAGGTGGTTCATAGCCTTTCTAATCTCTTTGAAACAGAATATGTTGATATCTTGACCACTATCAAATGTTATGTTGACAACACCTAGACCATAGTCTGTCAAGTTAACGTATTTAGTGCCGTCGGGCCACTGCTCAATCTTTAAGCCTAGAGCTTCGAAGTCTGGTCTAACACATAGGCCGACAAATGTTACGTTGGTGTAGCTCTTACCTTTGTATGTGGTTTCTTCGAAGTAGTATGCGTATGGAGTAGCCTCAGATGGTAAACCAAAGATGCTGGCAATATCTGATATCTTTGCTCTGACATCACCAGTAAATGCAAATTCTATTACTGGTGCTGGGTTGAGTATGAAGTCAACCATACCAGCTGGAGCTTTGTACAGCGCTATGTCCGGATACTTCTCTAGCTCCTTTGCGGTTTCAGGTGGCACTCCGAATAGATACACATCAATGTCTCCTTCTGTTAATGCCTTAACTACTTTCTCTAATGGTACTCTCTTCCAGATAATAGTTGGAGTTCTAGTAATGATCTTCTCTTGAGCTAGAGTTGAGTGAGCAATGATTACTGGAGCGATTACTGAGGCTAATAGGACTAGTAGTAGGAATACGTGGAGTGTTCTCATGTATACCCACCGCTCCTTGAGACCTACCACTTTATTTCTATTTAAGCTTTTACGTGGAAATGGATTGGAAATCTCTAACGATAGTTCAGAGATTAGGGACTTCTCCTAAATCTCTTATAAGAGAAGTCTATTAGCAGAAGAGCTATTGATGATACTGCAAAAGCTGAGAAGACAAGCTCCCTGTTCTCATCTAGTTCAATGAAGTCTCTAAATGTTATGAGATCTGTTGACTGTTTAATGCCATTACAGCTATAGACGGCATAAGCATTCATAGAGGTTATATAGCCATGTTCCCTCTCTATGCTCCACTCACAAACTCTTTTACTACACCATTTATACACAGATATGCAACTACCATTACTATCGCAGAAGTGACCTTTGAATTCAATAGGTTTTGAGGTATTAACCCTTATCACTATATCTCTATATCGTGGAATTGCGATGACAGTACTATCTATTGCATAGGTTATGTACTTAAATACCATTTTATCACCTTCACTCCAGCTAATAGTTGAATGGACTGGTAGATGCAGTTCCTCTATCTCAAACACAATCTCCATGGGAATACCTGTAATGTTAGTAACATAATCTCTATTCCTCACCATAATACCAACTGGAACTCTCATACTAGCTACATGAAATGTCAGAGCTCTACCCCTATCATACGAGATGACCTTGATACTCACATTGACATAACCAAGACCTCTGTACATGGCTATGAATGGCTTTACTGTTAAGTTAAGTACTTTGATTTCTAGAACTCCATTACCTGAGATTAACTCCATAGTGACGTTGGGAGCTTCACAAACTCTATACATGATCTTTATCGGTGATAATGCCAAAATAATGCCCACAGTTATCAAAACTATAAATATGTAAAATACTGCTGGGCTAATACCAATGCGATTCAGTTTTGTATTTACATGCCTTAGATATCCATAAATTCTCGAATTTCTAAGCTTCTTTAGTAACCTCTTTATGGCTTTCAATGGCTACACCATAAGGTCTATTCAGTGAAGTTATCGTAAAACTACTATATTAACTTATTAAGGAGAGAAATAGTCTGGGGTCTATAGCGTGTCGTTGGTTAGGAGAGTTTACATGGTATTTATAAGTGGTATAGTGCTATTAATAACGGCCTTTCTCTTAGCTTTAATAGCATCACATGCTGAATACGTGACATATACAAGCTCTAAAACTCTCGATTTAAGTACTTCAAACTCAGTTAGTATCCACTTATGGAGCTTAACTACTGCTAATACTGCTAACCTAAGTCTTCATATATGCAATAACTGTTCTCAACCAATAAACGTAACATTACTTGACCTATCATCACCTAAAGCACCACCGTTGATAGAGACAAGCATTAATCCTTACAGTGTTAAGGTCTTTAACTTAAGTAGAAACTACAATGCTTTGATAAGAATTGAAAGGCTTAATAATAAAACCTTGGAAAGTTGCAACGTACTCATACATGTAGAAGCATTAAGAGTAGAGCTACCCTATGCCTATCTATCGCTTATAGCGATAACACTAGTGGCAGTAGGTTCAGCAGCTCTGATATACTCGGTATTCTATATATCGATAACCCGTGCTGTATCAGCAAGGAGGAGTAAAGCGCTTCAATGACTATGATACGAATCTATGGAAGAAGGATTCATACATAGTTATCAATACCTCGATTTGTTGAGGTTGAAGCTCTGCAACATCACCTTTCTCTAGGTTGAAGAAAATTATTGTGTCTATAGAGGCCCTTTTAAGTACATCTAGCGCATTTTCTTCAACTGCATAGAATTTCCGGGCTATAGCGATAAGCTCGATAAGCCTTTCAGAAGATCTTATGTTTGGAGGTCTCAGTAATTCTAGAGGTATTGGTGGTATGATACCCACAGGATACGCAAACGATATCTTGTCAATACCAGCTTTATAAACTCTAATAAGTTTAACTACGTGTCGAGCTATCGAGTATGATAATGGATTAAGTATGAATTGCGGAGGTGTTATCAGAAACTCAACCTCAATACATCTACGCTTAGAACCTTTCAGGGCAATTACATCACATTTAACACCACCCAAAGTACACTCGATATCTACCCTAAACCCATTGTACGCCATGTAGTGCGATATCAAGACTTCAGCTAGTATATGGTTTAAAGGAACACCTTTTCTCGATACCTCCAAAGCCTTTGAGACGATGGTTTCTATGGGTTTTAGCTGAGCTCGAAAAAGAAGTTCATCGATAAGGGATACAAGATCTTCTCTCAGATAACCTCACCTAGACATGCTGTTTCCTGACTTCATAACCACTATCAATTTTAGAATTTTTAACTAGCTATATAGTTATAGACATAGCTCTAGGTATAGACCATGTCTTTTGGAGTCGTTTACTCTATAAACGATATAGCAGGTCTAGGTACAGCTAATAGGGTCCTAGAACTCACAAAATGTCATGAAATCAAGGTTCCTCGTGCTAATAGAGCTTGGCTATGCGAATTCGAAAATGTGCAATTCATCCTGGCAGGATTTAGTGAAGACGTACTTTACTTCGATTTTCTCGATGAAGTTCTAGACAATGTTAAAGCATACATAGTACTGTCGAGACATAGCAGTGCAACACCAAAACCAAGTTTTACTGTCCATACTCCAGGTAATCCATGTGGTGAAGCTGGAGCAGGAGGAAAGCCATGGAGTTTACCATATGCAAATCCTGTCTTTTCCTGGTATGCAATAAGGTATGAGAAGACTTTTAGAGATGAGCTCAAATTAGAACAATTCGATGTAGTATACGAAGCTACTCATCATGGACCAACAGAAGTTCAAAAACCTATAACGTTTATTGAAATTGGTAGTACTGTTAGTG
>CAZUDD010000043.1:0-9529 GCA_964619665.1 uncultured Desulfurococcaceae archaeon
CCTTTAACCTAACATAGACTAAAGTTATGTTTGTAAGACCATAATCTTCAAGAACGCTTGAAGGAATTCTCAGTATCTTCTCAATATCACGAATTCTTAATGTTATAGGCTTTGTAAACCCCATTTTTGAATAGGGTTTGATATCCCTTATCCTCAATAACTCCAATACATAGAGATCAGGATAACCTGTTTTGAAATATAGATTTATACCGCTATTCTTAGCAATAAAGAGTATGTCTTTCGATATCAACTTCTTAACTATACTAAGCTTTCTATAGATAATATCATCTATACTTAGAGAACCTCTAACACCTTTAACAACATTAGAAGTTCTATCCCTCAACTTTGTGAATCTATCCATCAAAAAGCTTATTATGGATCCATCAACGAGATACAATGTATTCTCTTCGTAGAATTTGCTATCATCATAACCACTAAGTGCTTCTAATTCAAGGAGTTGAGCATAGCTAGTCAATACTCTTTTAGGTGATACCCTAGTCATTGATGATGTATAGAGGTACTTAACATCTATTGTACCAACATCACAAAGTTTTGAGCTATAACCACTAGATGATTTTGCTAATGCTTGAATAACGTATACAGGTAGTCCTCTCGATTCATAGAGGATAAAACTTGAATCAACAGCAATAACAGGACAATCCCTTATATCTACAGCATCAATTGCTATCCACGCACTATCGTTAACCTGTAGAGAGTCTATACACTGTTTTACTGTAGTATCGTAGAGATTTCTAAATCTAATCAATACTTTCTCAAGCTCTGAGAAAACAGGCACTATTCTGATCCCAGAAATCCACTGTTCTTAAATTGTGTTATTAATAAACATCTAAACACTAAAATCAGTCGAAACCTCCTCAATCATCCCTAGAAGGTCATTTCACCTTGAGTTCATCACCTTACGTACACACATTCGCTGTCTCTAAACCCTCATCTACTCTAGTAATAGTAGTGTAATCTCCGAATAAAGTACTATGAATTCCAATAATAGCTCCCATACCAAGACCCTCCTTTACATATCCATAGCTATAGAGTTGAAAGGATCTACATCTAGATTTTGATACATCTATTGATGTTATTGCTAGTGGGTTTGAGAAATAGTTGAATAGATCTCTAGATTTCTCTGAATAGACCCATTCAGTCGTTATGATAGCTATATTGTCTAGATATTTAAAACCAAGTTCCTTGAGAAGAGCTAGAACTGCTATCATCTTTGTACCTCCACCAAGAATAACGTTGTATCCATTCTCTATAAAGCCTATAGCTAGACCAGCTATAGTTGCAATAGTTGCATCTCCAGCAATACTAAGCATGGATAGGGGTTTAGCTAACACCTCATCTTCAATACAATACACCATACGAGAATATATTGAGTATCTACTACTTAACGGTGTAGTAGGTAGTGATGAACTAACTCTATCAAGAGCTCTATAACCAAGTACTTCAAGGTATAGTGATGCAGTAGTAGTACCACATACTATGCTTTCTCCAATAACAACTATAGTACCCTTTACATCTATAGCTTTTGAAACATTGTATGCATTCCAAAAAATGTTAAGAGGATCCTGAACAGCTTTACAGTTAACGATATCACCACTAGGTATTGTCCATAAATCTACAATATATGGTACTCGAGGTCTTAGTGAAAGACCGCTATTAACAACTATCGGATGAACACCAAGCTCTCTTAAGAGTGAATGAACTATATACGCGGGTGAAACAGCACCTTCAGGTGATTTAAGGGGTATATCAATGGTTATAGGAATACCATAGAGAAGTACTTCAGCTTCAAGCAACGGTAGGTGTTGAGGTAACAACTCGATATCTCTCCATTTAATTCTTAGCCTTTGATTTGCTAAAGATATTCCAGGTATATGCATACAAAGATCAGTTGCTCCTACTACAGCTATATACGTAAAACTATCGATAGACTTCAATAGTTTATTAAACATCTCTTTCCCTCTTACTATATTTAGAGATATAGCCTTTGTCAACTCTAGTTCACTTCAATTCACTATAGATTTTATTCCATAGTTTAGCATAGAAACAAGGTTTGTATTCCTCATATTGTTCTTCATAATCAACATACTTCCTCTTTGCTAAGAGTAGCGATATGGGTAAATCTTTAGGAAGTCTCTTCATAGCTAAAGATAGCGATACGATTCTTGATGCTAAGACAGCTTCACATGAAGCATTTCTAGCCTTAACACTATGTTCAGTTATGAGATATGTTGAGACACCAATTTCACTAAGTATTGTCATTAATACCGATATAACTCCATGACTATCAACATCCATTAACTCATAGACATTACCAAGTCCTGCCATCACAGGACAATTCAGTGTAGTAACTCTCATATACCTTGTAATGGCTTGTGCAATACCAGGTACTACTGGTGGTGTCAATAAAGGATCGAGTACTATGTATCTAAAACCTCTTGAAACAAGTTTTTCTGCATAGTCAATCAGTTTATCCACATCGTATCTACGATCTATCAAAACAATAATTTTATCTTTGAATTCTTCAGGAATTCGTTCTAGAGGTATATCAGTAGATAAACTCATAACCATAGAAACACCATCGCGTATACTCTTTTTCAGAATATCTATGTTTGGTGAATCAACACATACTCTATAACCAATAACATCGACTATCTTTTTAATGTATCTATGAATTAGATTATAGTCATTGAAACCGACTGTAAAACCAAGACATACAACATCTACACCAATCTCTCTATACCTATGTACAAACTCCATAACTTGATCTTGGTCTCTTCTATCAGTATCAGTTATTTCAACGACTATAGCTATAGGGGGTGGTCTTATAGGTACCTTGATATCATCGACTTCAATATATTTGCTATGTCTAGCTATATCTCTATAGATGTATGCATATTCCTTGAGTAGCTTTATTCTGAGATCAGGATTCTTTAACACAATTTCATCGAGAGGTTTATCAGGAGAAAGTTCTCTCCATGAAGTGACCCTCAATAGTATTGGTAGATCAGCTAAATTCTTAGGACCTCTAACAACCATGGTATTGAGTTTCTCTGAGAGTTTGTCGAAGTCAATAGGTATTAGTGGAGGTAACACAACAGCATCGTATTTATGAGCAACATCCTTAAGAATATCCATCAGTTTTTCCTCTGTTAAGAATAGAATGTTTGGAATATCTATACAGAGAACATCAACAGTACTATCTACACTAACTTGCTTAGCTATATCCTTAGCATAGCTACACATTGTCTTCGAAGTTATTAATAGTATCTTTAAGACCATATCCAGCACCAAGACAGAACTATTCAATGCGTAGAAACTCTTTCAATGCTTTCTCTAGCTCATCGACACTCTTAACAATAGTTATAGTTCTACATCTACTACTCAATATCTCTAACTTTCTCAAATTCTCAAGATCTATTACTGATGGTGTAACCTCTATCCTATCCCAGCAAGAGAATATCGATGGATATTTCTTAGCACAGATTTCACATCCACGACATAAAGAGTAATCTATATAGATATCACCTCTATCCACATCCACTTTAATGGCATTGTATGGACATATACTGGGATCTATTTCCTGTATTTCTCTAGGTCTATGCTTTATACGACAAGGAAGTTCTGAAATACATTTCTCTGCATAGTCTGAAGGTAGTAGTATCGTGGGTATCGATGCTTTTAATGCTTGTGAAAAAACCATTGTTGGAAGTGTATCAGCTATTCCATGAACGATCTTCGCCATGGTATTAGATGTCATAGGAGCTATCACAACAACATCATAGATCCCAAGGGCTATTCTACCAATCAATGGATAACCACTACTACTTGTCTGCGTATACATACCTCCATATCTCGATTTAGAGACTATACCTTCAATTTTATCTAGAACTCCATATATTCTAGCAACTTCATAACCTGCATTCGAAAAACATACAGCAAGTTCAATTCTATAGCGATTAACGAAATTCCTAAAGAATTCAACTAATTGTCTCAGTGGATATGCAGCACCAGTTATACACCAAAGGATTCTTCTGTTCATCGTTTGTTCAGTGCCTATACAAGGTTTTTAGCAAATCTATAGCTTTTTTCGACCAGATCTTCGAATGTATATACATCGAGTTTTGAGAATATGTATAGACTATTGTTTTGCGGTACTAGTGCTACATGTATAATACTTGATGGATCTCTAAGTGTTTCTACAAATCTAACAAGTTTTCTAATAGCATGTTGATTTTGGTAGATGAGATGAAATCTATAGCCTTTGATTATGGTTTCAGAATACTGCATTTTATCCATATTCTTTATGACTTTGTTTAAAGGTTTTTTATAACCACCTTCTCTCACAATATGTGCTTCACCAATGATATCTTTATCAAACCAATATGTTAGGTATACTCTATCAAATCTAGTTATCAATTTAGAGAATGGATAGTATAGAGCACTATACCTAGGTGCTAAGAGCACTGTTACCTCTAATCTATTCAAATACCCTCTATTAATCCAGAAAACAGCTCTATACCCTACATATAGACCTACAAGTCTGTATACTCTATCTACGTGTTCAATTTTCTTTTCTAATACAGTTGTAGTATACTTCATGAGTTCAAGATTAAATCTTCTACCCTTGAAATACTGAAGTACAGCAATACCAGATAAAGCAAATATTATCAGCAATGCTTCGATACTTATGTTCATAGTGAAAGTACCTCGATTAACGATGATAGGTAGTTAGCATATTCTTCAAGTGCTTTAACACCACGTGGTTCCCTGGGCAGTAGGGGGACCTCTACCATATGAAGACCTCTAAATACTTTTTTAGCTAAGTCAATAGCTCTTGACTGTTCCTCTAACTTGCTCTTCAATTCTTTTATTTCTGTAGTAAGCTGAATCACCTTATTAATTATAACTGCCTTTATAGGTAGGTTAAACTTCTTCAATGTTTCACATGCTCTCTGAGCTTCAACTACAGGTAGAACTTCAGGATTTATGACCATGATTATTCCTGTTGTTTCAACATTTTGAAGTATTGAAATGATATCGTCTGTTTCTTTCTTTAAACTGACTAGTTCTTTAAATACAGGGTCTTCACTTTCTTCAATTGCCATTTCATACTCTTTACCTTCGATAATAGCACGAGGTTTTTCACCAACTATTCTAGCTATAGCTCTTCTCCTTTCAAGAATAGCTTTTCTCAACTCAATTAATCTCTCAATCCACATCTTATTTATGAAGGGTAGTACCATCATTCTTAATGTTAAACCTGTAGGTGGTGTATCAAAGATTATCACATCGTGATCTTGACCTCTTTCTCTAATAATCTCAATGATTTTCTCTAGAACTGCATATTCTTCAACTCCTGGTGAATATCTTAGAGTATCAACGTATTTATCTAGGTTAAGTACTCTTAGATACCCATAAAACGATTTTATTTTATCAGCAAGTTCTTTTAACTGTCTAACTATTGTAGCTTCAAAATCGACTTCTAAAGCCCATAAATTCTTCGTTATCTTTTTAGGTTCTTCACCTAGTTTTTCATTGAATACATCTCCAAGATTATGTGCAGGATCTAGAGATGCTATTAGTGTTTTTCGACCTTTCTTTGCTAATAATATTCCAAATGCAGCAGCAGAAGTTGTTTTTCCAACACCTCCTTTTCCCATGAAGAACAGTATTCTCATTCTCTATGACACCTCGAAGATGCCAGCCATTTCGGCTAACATATCGTCTAGACGTTCACTTAGGCTTCTCATTATGATTAGCTCTCTAGCCATATACGGTAACAATCTTAGTGATAGTGTTGTTGGTGGACTCGGTAGTCCTATGAATGAGCCTAGAAGTAGTAGTGCAAACACGTTTTCTAGTTCACGAAGCTCAACCTCTATATACTCAATGGATCTAGCTTTCAAGGTACCTGTGACAGCACCAAAAAATTTCTTGAAGAAGCTCATCTCTATCTCACCCTCAGCTAACTCTTGGTAACACCAAGGATATATCTTATCTTGGTGTAGCCATTTCTGGAACATTCAAGCTAAACACTTATTACTGAGTAAAATAGGGGGTGCTATCGAAGTGTTCAAAAATTCTGGGTGCGAATATGACGCTCGCATGGATAATAATTGGCGCACTAATAATATACCTAGTATTCTACTTCACACACGGTAAATACCTAGAAAAGAGGGTATTTCGGGCAGATCCATCTAGAGAAACACCAGCTAGAAGACTCTACGATGGTGTTGACTACGTACCTGCAAACAAGTATGTACTGTATGGTCACCACTTTGCATCTATTGCTGGTGCAGGACCAATAGTTGGTCCAGCTATTGCTTTAGCATGGGGTTGGTTCCCAACATTATTGTGGGTATGGTTTGGAAACACCTTTATCGGTGTTGTACACGACTACCTATCTCTAGCATCATCAGTTAGGTATGATGGTAGAAGTATTGCATGGATATCAGGTAGACTAATGGGTAAAGGATCTCATTACGCATTCAATATCTATATCTGGTTAGCACTACTACTAGTAGTTGCTGCCTTTGCTTTCGTAGTATCAGCACTATTCACAGCAGTACCCGGTGCTGGTCTAGCGGCTATGCTATTGATAGTCTTCGCTGTAATCGTTGGTTGGACTATGTATAAGACAGCTGCTGGATTCAAAGCTTCAACAGTACTCGCATGGTCACTAATAATCTTAGCAGTTCTCCTAGGCTTTATGGATCAAGAGTTCTGGCATGCTACTGAGACATTTATGAAGGGATTTGCTGCAGCACTTGGTATCACGGTTCAGCAAGCATGGATCATAATACTGATAATCTATACACTCATCGCAGCTTCACTACCTGTATGGGTGCTACTACAACCAAGAGACTACATAAACGCCTACATTCTATGGGCATCACTAGCTATTGGTGGTGCAGCAGTAATCGTCGCAGCTATCAAAGGCTTCACAATACACTTCCCAATGACAACAGCACTACTAACAGCTAATGTTGTTGGAGGTAAACCATCACCATTCTGGCCAACAATACCATTAGTTGTTGCATGTGGAGCTCTCTCGGGATTCCATAGCCTTGTAGGTTCTGGTACATCATCTAAACAGCTATCTAATGAGCTTGACGCCCTACTTGTTGGCTATGGAGGTATGTTAACAGAAGGATTCCTATCCACTATGGTAATAGCTTGCATGGCTGGATTTCTATATAGTGCTCTCTTAGATGCAACATTTATGGCAAAAGCATTAGCAACACCAAAAGCGGTAAAGGTAATAGCTAAGGCCATGGGTGTCAGCCCAGAAAACGTAACAGGAGCCGTTTACACAAGGTTTGTCGAAAAATTGGTTACAGATCCCGCAACAGCTGCAAGTTACTATTCAGCCTTTGCTGGTGCAATGAAATGGTCTATTATTCCATATAGCTATGCATACGCAGTATACTCCGCCTTTGGATGGCCGATACCGCTAATGGCCGTATTTGGTACTCTATGGATTACAGGATTCGCGTTAACATCATTAGATACTGCTGCTAGATTAGGTAGATTTGCATGGCAAGAACTATTCATTTGGGCTAGAGAAAAAGCACCAACATTCTATAAAGTCATTGCAAATAGATGGTTAGCATCAATAATACTAGTACTTCTAGGTGGTTGGCTAGCCTGGAAAGGTGCATTCCTCGTACTATGGCCAGCATTTGCTGGTATGAACCAGCTACTTGCTAGCTTAGCACTCATGACAGTAGCTGTATGGGCTATAAAGATACAGAAAGCACCTAAAGCTGGTAAAGTATTAACAACTGCACCAGCAGTTTTCCTATGGACAACAGTAACAATAGCATTGATATGGTTCCTAGCTGTTGTATCTTTACCACCAATATTTAGTGCTATAGCAGCTGGAGAACCAATTCCAGCAACAAGTTTAGCAGTAAGCATTATCATTGGTTTAGGTCTAGCACTCAACCTATACCTATTCGCAATATGGCTACTAACCCTAAGAAGAAGAGAGTGAAAAAGATAGTTTTTACATAATAAAAACACAATGTTTTTCTCTAATCCTTGCTTCTTTTTAACCGGGTAAACAATGATAAGACCCTATTGTATAGATATAAATAGAAAAATGATTTGTTTTGGTCCTGCACCCGATATAGAGGATCTATCTATTCTCTCAAATGAATTTGATGGCATTGTATCTCTACTAAGAAGTGAAGAATATGGTTTTCTAGGGTATGGACTAGACGATGTAGGGAAATTCTTCTCGAATAGATTTCTATGGCTACCAATACCAGATAAAAGAGCTCCACTTATCTATGATCCAATACTACTTAGTAGATTTATAGAGGATAAATCGAGAGTATTTATACATTGTTTTGGAGGTTTAGGTAGATCACCAACACTTACTACAGCACTACTCATATTGAAGTGTATGAGTCATAATGATGCTGTTACTAAGATAAGAAGTATTAGACGTGGTGCTATCGAGACAAAAGAGCAGTTGAAGTATTTAGAAAGAATTGAGTTGATTAAAAAGGCTTTCTATCCATACAATATGGATAGAGTTCTAGACATATTGTTTAAGGATATCGATAGAGATAGACTCTTCATTATAGACCGTATATCACAGGTATGCATCGACATACTCAATGTTTTAAGAAATGTTTGTGGTTATATGGTATACGATATAAAATCGCTTTACATAGGTATTCTAGCAAGATTACTTGATAGAGATCCAAGTGTTCTTGAAGAACTTATTGATTATAGGTCTCTACGCATAGCAAAATCGATTAAGAGTTTTAGTGAAAATCTAGTTCTCTCCATGAATTCAAAGGATCGAAAACTTGTATCTATCTCAACAGCTATTCTAGAGTTTTTGACCTGTATAGATAATTATCGTGGTTGTATAGCCTATGCTACACATAGATTTCTGGGATCTAAACTACGGCTATACCTCTATACACTCTGCAATACTGTCAATAGTGTTTGTTTCGATATAGTGAAGAACCTTGCTAAGAACTTAAATCTAGAGATTGAAATTGAGCTAAAGAGTATTTGAGTAAGGGTGTTGTAGTTGAGTTCATCGATTAAGATAGAACTATATAGAGATTATCACTGTAGATCTAGACTATCAATTGTATCTCCAGTTAGAAGTATAAGACCACATATCTTTACTAAAGATAGAGAGAAAGAACGTAAAGTATGTCCTTTTTGTCCAGGAAATGAAAATCTTACACCACCAGCAACACTTGTTCTTATTGAACGTGATAACGAAATCATATATACTGATGAAAGCGATGGTGTTATAAAGAGTGATTGGTGTGTGCGAGTATTCCCTAATAAGTATCCAATACTAGCTCGTTGTAGAGGTAATAGAGGGGAGTTTTCACCTTGTGGTTACCATGAAGTCCTGGTTGAGTCTAGAGTTCATGATGAAGTAGAATATCTAAAAGATATTCACCAGGTATACCTAGCATTAAAAGCATTGAAAAAGAGATTAAGTGTTATGCTATGTGATGAATCTATAGAG
>CAZUDD010000044.1:0-9493 GCA_964619665.1 uncultured Desulfurococcaceae archaeon
AAGAGATAGTGGTTGGATAATAGGTATGGCTGAGAATGTTCAGGAAGCCTTTGATATGACTCTTCAAGCATTCAAGATATCAGAAGATGAACGAGTACTACTTCCTGTGATGGTAGGTCTCGATGCATTTGTATTAAGTCATACAGCAGAACCAGTCGATATTCCAGAACAGAGAGAAGTAGATGAATGGTTACCACCACGAAAACCACTACCTTTCGTTCTTGAACCTGGAAAACCATTTGCTGTTGGAAACCTAGGTCCTGGTGAAGTAACTATGGAGCTTCGATGGTATACATGGAAAGCTATGGAGAGAGCGCGTCAAGTTATTCGAGAAGTAGATCGTGAATATGCTAAGAAATTGAATGGTCGTGAGTACGGTGGTCTGGTCGAAGAATACAGACTTGATGATGCAAAGTATGCCGTGATAGCATGGGGTGCTTGGTGTGGTGATATAAAAGAAGCTATAGACATCCTTAGAGATGAAGGATATCCCGTTGGACTAATGAGATTGAGATTCATAAGGCCATTCCCCGACTCAGAAATCAAGTCGTTGAGTGATAGAGTACGAGCTATACTAGTGATAGATCGTGCAGTATCTATGGGATTAAGTGGTATCATAGGTAATGAAGTTCGAAGCGTAGCGTTATCTAAGATTCCAGTAAAGAATGTTGCTGCTGGAATTGGAGGTGTTGATGTAGGTCACGAAGATTTCCAGAGGATCATTATGAAGTTTATCCACGAATACGAGAAAGGAGATATTTCATTATGGTCTAAAACCCATTGGTACATGCCCTGGATTAAGAGGTGAAATCATGAGTCTGTCTGAATTGGTAAAATCTAGACCAGGTGTTATGCCAGGAAATCCAGCTTGTATGGGTTGTCCACATAACATCGGACTTAAGATATTGGGTCACGTTATTGGTGATAAAGCAATACTTGTAGTTCCAGCTGGCTGTACATCGATTATAGCTGGTTTTTGGCCTAAAGAAGGTATCAGTATGCCATTACTACACGTACCTTTTGCATCAGCTGGTGCTGTAGCTTCCGGTATTGCTAGGGCATTGAAAAAACGTGGTGTTGAAGATGCAGTTGTGGTTGTATGGGCTGGAGATGGCGGTGCTGCTGATATAGGATTCGCAACACTTAGTGGTGCTGCGATAAGAAATGAAAACATACTCTTTATAGTTAGCGATAACGAAGCCTACATGAATACAGGTGTACAGGCTAGTGGTACAACATCATGGAAAGCTCTCACAACAACGTCACCAGTAGTAGGTAAAACCGAAGAACGTAAAGATGTAGCTCTAATCACTCTATTCCACAAAGTACCTTACGTAGCTACAGCTAGTGTTGGATATCCAACTGATTTTGCTGAAAAGATAAAGAGAGCTATATCAATAAAAGGATTCAAACTCATACATCTACATTCACCATGTCCAACTGGATGGAGATTTGATGCAGATAAAACAGTCTATGTAGCAAAACTAGCTGTTGAAACTGGTGCTTGGATTCTATGGGAATTCAATCAAGGAAAGTTTAGTATAAGTCCTCCAAGTAGACCATTTATTGAGAAAGAAAAGAGAAAACCATTAAAAGAATACATAGCACTTCAAGGAAGATTTAGACATCTGAAAGATGAGGATATTGCTGAAATAGAAAGAAAGATCGATGAGAATTGGAGAATAGTCAAGCTACTAGAAGAGATGTTTAAGTAATCCTACTTTATTCTTTTAATTCTACATATGAAGAAGCCTTCCATCCCATGTATATGGGGCCATATTCTTATACAATTGACTACATCACTATCGAATTCCACATCTCTAAAACTGCGAAGTCCTGAAGACCATTTATTGTTTAATCTCTCAATACATATCTTTATGCCTAAGCTTTCAAGAATTTTCTTGGCATAGGTGACCACGAATTCATTCTCTTCGGGTGCGATACTACATGTAGTATAGACGGCTATTCCTCCAGGCTTTGTCATGTAGATACCTGAGATCAATAATTCTATTTCTCTAGCTACTAGCTTTGCTAGTTCATCTAAGGTAGTTTTTGTTTTTCGTGAAGGATCAAACATTATTCTACCTTCAGCACTGCAGGGAACATCGAGAAGTGTTTTAGAGAATCTGTATGGTAAAATCCATGGTAAATCTCTTCCATCATAATTTAGGATAACTATGGATTTAAGACCTAATCTAACAACATGTGATATCAATACGGGTATCCTCTTTCTAGACTTATCATTTGCTATAACGAGACCTTGATCATACTGTATCTGAGCTATATGTGTTGCTTTTCCTCCAGGAGCTGCACATAGATCTAACACGATATCGTCTTTAGTGACATCTAGAACTAGTGGCGGTATTGTTGGTGGTGCATCCTTGTATACATAGTATAGACCCTTTAGATATTCATGCGTAGATCCAATAGTGGGTGAACTCGGTGTTTTCGTTACTCTATAGCAATAGCTACACCATCTTAAAGTCTCGAAATCAAATCCCAATGTACATAGCTTTTCTATAAGCTCGTTGCAATCCGTCTTCAGATAATTACATCTTATAACAGGCCTAGGTTTTAAGGTATCGAATGCTAGTAGGAGTTCCCTTGTTTCTCTCAATCCAAGCATATCTATGTATCTCTGTACCATGTACGGTAGGTAGCCGTGATCTTTAGCTAGCTGTTTGGCTTCTCTGGATATGTTCTTGATCTCTATGAGCTTCAATACATCTTTATAGTCTATATATATCTTTCTCATGTTAAGTCCTCTAAATGTTCATAGCTTTATAAAGAATTTTAGGTTTATGACATAGTTTAACTCTTAGGATCTGGTGATGTCTATTGAGGATAATAGTAGGAAGAGATGCTGGTAAAACACTATTGAAGCTTATAGACAATGCAAAGAGTAGAATATGGATTATAACACCGTACATATCTAGAATCTATGCTTTAAAATTACTTCGAAAGGCATTAGATGAAGGAGTTGAGGTTAAATTGCTGATTGGGAGCATACCACGTAATAGAGGAGCTATCAACGCTGTTAAGGGATTTATACCCAAGAAAACAATTAATCCGGGAATCGTTGGTCTAACTTATGGTTTTGCACTCCTACTGATAACTCTATTTCTATTTATAGACAACTATTCATCGAGTATAATCTCATCGATTTTCGGTGATGCTTTAATACCTCTGACAATCCTTCTACTAATATCAACGATAATCATAACAATCATAGGAAATCCAATACTGATCTCATTGGTATTCGTATTTGGCTCTATAGCTTTTCTATATCCATACGTATGCAACCTAATGAGTATAGAGCCCTTCATTAGAGTATTAGAAGGTATGAGATTTGCTCTCGATGTTAACTATCTATATAGTTTAACACTTAAATGGATTGAAATGCTCTTACTCTCATTGAGTATTGGTCTAGTATGCTATGCAATATACCTCATATCAAAAGGTCAAAAACTTAAAGTTAAAGCTCAAAAGTTTATGCTAAGAACGTTTAATCCAAATAGGGGATTTATTCATAGTAAAATATACATAATAGACGATATTGCTGTAATTGGAAGTCCGAATCTTACAGTAGGTGGATTGAGAAGAAATATTGAAGCTATAGTATTAATAGATGAAGTTGATAAAGTGAAATCACTAGAAAAAACCTTCGTGAAATTGTGGTCTCGCTACGGTGTTGAGTAGTATTGCATAGCAGCTGTAGAAGGTGAGAAAATTAAAATTCTCTTAGTTACAAGTCGTCAAGCAGTACCTCTACTAAACAAAGCTGTTGATGAAGCAATCAAGATGAAGTGTATTCGCAAAGAAGACGTTGACATATTGGTACTTCCCATTGAAGTTATTTCACTATTATCAAGTGATGCTCTTCTACATCTAATTCTTGAAAATATCCGTGTAGAGGATCTACGAAGATATGATCTAATCATAGTTCCTGGTCTTATTAGAGGATCCACGGATATAATTGAGAATGCAATAGGAGTTCCTGTTGTTAAGGGAACTATACATGCACTAGATGTTGTTGATTTACTTTGTATGGATCCCAAAGAACTCTTAGCATTGTCTAGAGAACAGTGTGCAGATGTTGTTCTTGAGGCTAAAAGGTATAGGGAACTAGAGCTACTCCTTGAAGAGAAAAGGCTTGAACTTGAAAAGAAGTGTCCAATAAAAATTGGCAATACCTGTATACCGCTTAGACCTCCACCTTTAAGGGTAGTCTCAATAATTCGAGTTAGTAAGGAAAATCTCGGTTTTATTGATGAATTAATTGAGAGAATCTGCTGTGCTGACATAATCGGAGTCTCAGTTGATGACGAGGATCTGTACATGGAATTCGTTAAAGTTCTTCGTGATAGAATTGACAAACCTCTTTTAGCGGAAGTCTCTAGACCTTCACAGTTAGAAAAGCTCATACCATATGTTGATGGATTCATAAATGTGTATCCATCATTGTTTAAAAATTTATCCATTAGTAATGGCGACAAGGAAAGACTATTTTTATCTGTATTACCATTTGATCCATTGATAAACATATATCCAGATCTAAATGAAAAGGTCAAGTATGGCATAGAAAACATATCTAAACTAAGATCTATGGGTTTTAGAAACTTAGCATTAGATTTAGTGTTGGAGCCTTATCCAAATATTATGAGATCACTCAATCTATACTATGAAGCTTCAAAACATATTGAGGTTCCTTTACAAATGAATTTAAGTAATGTTGTTGAGACTATTGATGCCGATAGTATTGGCGTTATAGCCTTGCTGAGCTATATAGCGTTAGAACTTGGCATATCTCTACTTACGGTGTATGAGAATGAAGGAAAGGGATTTGAGATTACGAGGATATCATGCATAGCCTCAACGTTGCCATTGAAGAGAGGTAGGTATGGAGGACCAGATCTACTTGTCCTCCGTGAACAACGATATCGTGAAACTGTGTATACAGTACCATCTAAAGCTGAGATTATCGACTTAGATAAGGAGGAAGCTCTGAAATTGCATAGCATTGTAAAGCCCTCTGAGATATTCAAGATTAGAATTGATAGAAGGAAACACAATATTGAAGTTCTCTACATCGGCAAAAAGGGAGTCAAACTTCTTAGAAGTTCATCTGTAGATAGGATAATGAATAAAATTGCGGAATTAGGATTAGTATCCGATGTATCTCATGCTATGTATTTAGGGTACGAACTATCTAAAGCAGAGATAGCATTGTGTATAGGCAAGAGCTATATTCAGGATATGTCTTTATTCAAACCACTAAATGAACGTATTAAAGGTTTAAGGCGATGTAAATGAAAATTTCTAGGTACTGCGTTGATGTATCCCTATGTGCAACAATCTATACCTTTGGAAATGAAGATAAGCCTAAGACCATAGTACTAGGAAATCCCTTTGCATACAGGGTTTCTTACGAAGCTATACTTCGATCACTAACTAAAAAATTGAAAGATATGGAACTTCGGGGGTCATTACACATAGTATCAGCAATAACATCAACTGTGCCTGTTAGCTCAGTGGGAATCAATTTGCTGTTGAGAAGCATAACTGGAGTCATTAACAACTTAAAGAAGATCGTAGGGATACCCTCTACAAAGTATGATAACATAGTTTTACTTCAGGCAATTCCTGGTTGTATTATACATACCATCATACTAGGCTCTACAGAGGGAATAAGTAGTCTGAATGTGTTTCCTACAAAGTTTGTTGGACTTTTCAAGGGAAAAACTATCGAAAATCTACTCTACGCTGATTTTGCTGATCATACGGAAAGGGTCTATGTACTATTGTTTGATGGTGATGAAGCTCTAGATCTAGAAGTATATAGAGATGCATTGAATAGACTTCTTTTACTCTTGTACTTTATAGGTCATGTAAAGAGAATCAGTGATCTCCATCTCGAAAAACAATACACCGTTGGTGAGATCGAGATTATACGAGCACCTATCTCTGGAATTTGGTATCCAATAAAGAGAAGTGGAACTCAATTAGTTGAAGATGAAGTCATAGGATTCATTGATGAAGATTATGAGATTAAAGCACCTTGTGATGGAATTATGCTTTGTTGTGATAGAGTAAGGATTGTAGGAAAAAATGATGTTATAGCTATTGTATTACGAACTTCATAGATCAATATTAGGGGTATTATACAGGTTCTAATAGTCCATGTTTTTCAAGCTCTAAAGCTACTGCTATAACTACATCAACTACATCCTCATATTTAACGCCGCTATTTTCACTAATGTTTTCAGCTATTACCTGAAGCGGTGTTTCACCATCTGACATAGCCCACACTATATATGCTAAGGGAGATAATGCATAGTACTTGTCGTTTAATTCCACAATGAAACCATCATCTGTTACAGCTACTTCAATACCACATTTTCTATAGGTTTTCATAGCGCTCATTGCTCATCACCTTTTTTCACGTCTAAACCTCGTTCTACTCTTTTTTCTTGGTCTATCTAGGCTTGGTGTATCACTTCGTCTAACAACTTCAGATACAGTATTTGAAACTGGGAATACTTCAGGAATTTCATCTCTAGGAATAGGC
Source organism: uncultured Desulfurococcaceae archaeon (assembly GCA_964619665.1). Taxonomy (GTDB): domain Archaea; phylum Thermoproteota; class Thermoprotei_A; order Sulfolobales; family Ignisphaeraceae; genus CAZUDD01. Next base: position 6,569 of record CAZUDD010000044.1, read on the forward strand.
TCTACGTTGAACTCTATCGATGTCTCTCTCCCAATATTCAACTGAACCTCGTTTCGATACACAGTTACCCAGGCTCCATGGAGTACTACGGTATCCCCTTCTTTTAGCGTATGAGCTTTTCTTCCCCATGCAATAAGCACAATTCTTCCTGTTCTATCTCCAACTATGTATCTTCCAATTGTCTTTATTCCACTTCGAGTTCTAATATTCTTCACTCCTTGTACTTCGAGAACCCTAACCCTGACATTTACACCCTTCATTCCAGGTTTAAGACTATTTATCTGGACATAGCCTGACATAGACTACAACTCTAATCTCTGTGTTGAATTTACTAACTGGTTAGAAGGTTAAAAACTCTCTATAGCTTTTTACCTATTAACTTTCTCCCATAACCACTATTATCACTTCTCTACGTGTTCTAGGACCATCCATTTCGACTAAGAATATATTTTGCCATGTACCTCGAACAAGTCTTCCATTGATTACAGGAAAGGCTCTATCAGCGCCTAGAAAAGCTGAGGCTATATGTGCATGAGCATTATCGTCTATGATGTTATGTTTCCATGGGTAATTTGGAGGAAAATGTTTTTTAATGCTCTCAAGGATGTCGCTCATCAATCCAATCTCATGTTCATTAGCTATAATAGCTGCAGTTGCATGAGGAGCAAATACTAGGCATATACCGTTCTTAATACCACTTTTCCTTACAATATCTTCAACTCTAGAAGTAATATCAATGAGTTCAAATCGCTCTCTGGTACTCAACACGATTCTGTCTATATGAACTTTGAACATAGGCCTCGCCAACGATATGTTTGGAGTGTGTTTAGTAGAAAGGTCATCGATCCTTCGTCCCAGCCTTCATCATGTACTCAGAACGGAGCCAGCCGATTAGATAGATCTGGTAATGCCTATAAGGCTTAACTGTATTAAAAGAATGTATTTAGTAGGGTGAAACATCTGGTTCTAGTTCCTCATGAAATAGCCTTTCTACTTTTTTCTTCGCATTTTCAATACTTCATATACCTTATCCTTGATTCCCGTTCTTGTTAATAAACGTTCAAGTCTATAGAGTTGTTCATGGGCAATATCAAGCTTCTTTGCTATTTGTGCAATTGGTATGTCGTTAGCTCTAGCATAGAGTAGGAGTATCAAAGTTCTAACACTATGTGGATGTCTTAGACTTGTAGCTATTGGTGAATCAAATACAAGCCAGTCTATAATCTCAAGATGTTCTCTAACCCAATCAACTACTTCTCGTGGTAATTCAAACGAGTGTTCTAATCTCTTCCTGAATACCACCTTGTTATCTGTGACTTCAATTTTCCTCTTTCTTCTTTTTCTTCTTTCTATAATTAATTCATTGCTTACAGACATATACAGACACCCCAGATTCAACTCTACGTTTCACTCTAGCATTTTGCATTTTGAAAGCATATAAATTTACTTGAGCTTCATCACCTTATACGTGTATAACCGAAAGTAATATTTGAGTAGAGCAGGTGTTCATTTTGAACCTTGAGGAACATAAACATGAAGATTCTATTATTGAGAGGCTCCTTGTCGAAGAGCTTAAGATAGCAAATAAGCACTTACCTGTTAAGAGAAAGACATTAAAGGAACTATTAATGGAGAGTTTTCCATGTGTAGTCCTGAGGGATGGATCTATACACTATTTCAGACGTGAAGAACTTTATAGACTAAAAGATCTTCTTGAAGAGAGTGAATGGGACAAGCTTCTACTTCCCATAGTCATATCTATGAGACCAGATATAGGTGAAGGTGCAGCTATTGTTGAATCTGGTATAGCTTCAAAAGTTGTTTCAAGAATTCTTGGAATTGAATACAAAGAACCTTTGATAATCTATAGACCTCACATTGCTATACTAAGAGAGAAATTCGATACAATATTCCAATTCACTCTATCGATAACGGCAACAGTATCTGAGGAACTTGAAGAGCATACCTATAGAATGCACTATAGTTGGGTGATACCATGAACAGAAGTTCTGCAGCGAAGAACTTACCTGAAGTAGAATCCAATTTGTGCTTTAGAGCTATCGTGATAGATGACAGAGGAAATGTACAAAACGTTGTGGTGGATATAGAGAGTGCACTGTCTTGTGAGGATATTGAATGTGTTAGAGATCTCATCGAGGAATTAAAACATTATTTCAATACTGAAGAGGTTCCAAAAACCGTTACGATAATGCTTTGTCGTGGTGCAAAAGTCTTTGTCTTCAATGAGAATAAGTTAAAGCTCGTTATACTACGAAGAGATATGGAACTAGAGGATGCCATAAAGCAGTGTTACAGCATATTTTCTTCACGTTTATAGGCTATTTCTGTTCTTCTTTACACTATAAAGTCACGACTTATCGAAGTAATTACATGGTGTAGTTTATCGATAATAGAACTGTTCACGAAGCTCTTCAACACGTCGACATCTACTCCTAGTTGTATTGAGTATCTAAGAATTTTATCGAATAGAGTGTATAGAAGCGAAGTTGTGGAGTATGCCGTAAATGCTTTGAGCGATCTAGAGAATTCACTACTGACGCTAGACTTTACAATATGTTTTAAGTTCTTTATTAAACTACTTACCTCAGATTCTCTAACTTTAACCTCTTTTCGAATCCGTTTTCCCATTTCATTCAATATCGTATCAACCGTATTTAGGATTTTCATAGTTAATTGATCTAAAGATAATGAACTGATTATCGATTTTGGATATTCATTGTATAACGATACTATTGAGTTAAATATATTTTCGAATAGGGATGAATCTTTATTCTTAATCATATCAACTATGTTTTCCGTCCTTACAATTTCAATTCTTTTCTGCAATACCTTTTCAAGTTCTTCATAGAGACTACTTAGTGCTCTATGTACACGAGTTTTAATTCTAGAGCTGTAGACATTCAC
>CAZUDD010000045.1:0-9440 GCA_964619665.1 uncultured Desulfurococcaceae archaeon
GAAGAAGATTAGCTATGGCGAGAAGAATTCATAGAATATTAAGGGATAGACTTGCACTATTAGCTCAAGAATTCTTCACAGTTTTAAGAAAAGTTCGGAATTATAGAGAACAACTACATGCTATCTTAAGCGAAGTATACGAACCCTATAAACATGTTATAGGCTTATACGGGATCTCATGGCTAAACACGGTTTTAGCTCCATATAATCAAGGATTAGAAGTCTATGCTGGATCGAGAAACATAGCAGGTGTTAAAGCTCCATTACTTGAATTAAAAGAATACCAAGATTTACCACCATCTCCAATAGTACCAGAGCTAGCGAGCATCATAAGAAAGAGAAGAGATATTGTGAATCTGTTGTTGAGAATTGCTGAGCTTGAGAAAGAATTGAAGTTCATCGGTATAGAGTTTGAGCGTACTAAGAGGAGAGTAAATATGCTTGAACATGTGTTAATTCCTAGACTAGTAAATACTATCAAATATCTTAGACTAAAATTTGAGGAAAGAGAAAGAGAGGAAAAGGTTAGACTTAAAAGAATTAAGTATATCCTTGAAAGACGAAGAGGTTAACATAAGATTATGTGTTTTCTAGATCTACACATACATACGATCTATAGCGATGGTATATCTACGCCTAGAGAGATTATTGAGGAAGCCTTTAAACGAGGAATTAAGGTCATAGCTATAACAGACCACGATACTTTAAAAGGTGTTAGAAAAGCTCTTGAATATAGTTCACGATATGATATCGTTGTAGTTCCTGGACTTGAAATAGACGTAAAGTATTGTCATGTCTTAGCACTATGTATAGATATGAATTCCGATATCGGTAGTCTAAAAAAGTCCTTGCGGTACTGTAAAACAATTGATTGTGTGTACAGGGTCATTGAATGGATTCATGCTCATAATGGTATTGCAGTACTAGCTCATCCATACGGTAAAGCATTGTTCTTACCATACCCTATACTAAGATATAGAGATATCGTAACACTCTTTGATGGTATTGAAGCTATAAACGGTCGTGTATTTCCATCCAGTAATTTAAAGGCTTTAAGGTTAGCTGAAATACTCGGTATGCCGTACACAGTTGGTAGTGATGCTCATAGAGCATGTGAAGTAGGCTTTGTTAAAGCATTATGTAGAGACTGTTGTTCAAGTATTGAAGATGTTATCAAGTGTATAAGACATCACAAGCTCGCTATAGTCAATAATTCATCGCGTATTGGTGTTCTCAGAAATGTACTAGCTAAACGTATTCAGAGACTTTTTCTAAGGTCTAAAGTATTTTAATCTAAATGTCGCGGTGTATGTAGTGAGATTCAGAGCAAAAGTTGATAGCTTGAAATACGGGTAGAGCTTAATGGGTATTCCATTAGGTACAGAAGAACTAGAATACGATCTTAGACCAAGATTTCCAAAAGTAACTATAACCATTATTCTAATAAACATAGCTATGTATGTAATCTCAACATACAGACACAAATTCGTAAGCATATCTGAAGATTGGTTAGAATTTGGTAGCTTTATACCCCTTCTAATAGCTCAAGACCCTATAAAGAGTTCCTATAGATTCTTTACCAGTATGTTTCTACATGCAGATCTACTACACATATTCTTCAATATGTATTTCTTGTACTTCTTTGGCAAAGCAATAGAGAATACTCTAGGTGGTAAAAGGTTCTTAGCTCTATACTTCTTATCAGGGCTTTCAGCTTCACTATTCCATACAGCATTTAGTTATCTACAAGGATTAGAGACTCTAGGTATACCAGCAATTGGTGCATCGGGAGCTATTAGTGGTGTTCTAGGAGCATATTTCATTTTCTATCCAGGAACATACTTAACTGTCTGCTGGTTTCTGTACATACCTATATGTTTTACATGGCCTGCTGTAGCGTACTTATTACTATGGTTCCTACTACAGGTCCTATATGGATACCTAAGACTAGGACTAGGAGTTGCTGTTTTTGCTCATGCTGGTGGATTTATTGCTGGTATAGTTTTCTCATACATATTAGCGAATAGACAACGTCTATTGAAGATCAAAATGAGAAGATATGTCGGTTCACTCTTTAGATTAATATACTTTAAGGCACCAGTTAGAAGAGGTGGTTTAGGAGTCTTAACAAAGACTATTCTGTCTCTTGTACTCGTGATAATGGCGCTTACACTCATTGCAGGATTTATAGAGCTATATCCTGTAAAGAAAATCGACATGGTGATCTATAGCTTCTCTGGTAGTTATACAATCTGCAGTGCCAAAACAGGACGAATAATTAAGTCAGAGACATTTGAATTTCCAATAGCTTTTAGAGTTGATCTAGAACAAGGAATACTGCATAAACCAGCACTTCGCTATACTGATGAATTAAATGTATTGATGAATAGGCTACTATTTTCGCGTCTTCTATTCAATCCTTCAATGGCTAATAAAATCATTCGCTATGACTACAAGTATATAGAGGTCAACTTAGTTCTACAATGTGGTATTGTCAAAGTGCCACTGATACTCAAAAACTTTGTTGCAGTTTATGACAGGTATGGATTAGCTAAGTATATATCAGGACTTCTTAGAACTAGATCCGTCTTGTTAGTATCGCCAACTAAGTGCTATGTATACAACGCGACGTGGTATGACTATAACATAACGATAAGGTCTATGGTAGGTGAAGGTGCTGTCGATGTTAAAGACTTTATGCAGTACTCCATGTCTTTAGCAACTGCAATAGTATTGTATGCTGCGTATGTAGTTGTAGCTCGAGATAAAGAACTTGTGTTGGTATAGACCATAGTTTAGGGTAGCTGCTGAAGATACGGGATCACGTATACTATTACAAAGGAGTTAGCTGATGCTCTTATAAAAGCTAATAAAATAGAAATCAACAAGGTCTCTAAGAGATAAATCTTAGGACTTCTACGTGTGAACACCACATATAGTACAGATACTCCAAGATGTAGAAGTGTAAACGCGAATGCAATATCAATAATGTATACGTATACAACAGCCAATGTAATCGGTATATAGTTGAACATGCTAGGAATTGTATAGTTTGCTACTAGTTCTCTTAATTGAACTCCTAAGATCATTCCATCCACTATAGTTATGACCATAGTTGGAAATCCTACTATAATACTTAAAGCAATAGATAGAAAACTATCCTCGAGAGACCTAACTAGGTAATACTTGAAAGAGTTTACAGAGAATGGCATATATGTTCTATTGAATTCCGATACAATCTCTCTATAGATACTGGATTCTACAACAACTCTATACAATATTGTTGCTGTGAGAATTGCTGATAATACAAAGACTGAAAGGCATATCAGCATCATTAGCTTTAGGTGGTATCTAGTCAATACCAAGATATCACCTATGCTACTCAGCAACTGTATTAACTTCACTCTTGTTTATATTTATGTCCAGATCTGGAAGGTAGTATGGGGATAGAGTTTTGCTTAAATGGGAAGAAGCTCTTCAGTTAGTGAAACAGTATCTAAAAGATGAAAAGATGGTTAAACACTGTATAGCTGTTAGCGCAATAATGAAGCACATAGCTATTCATCTAGGTGAAGACTCAAACCTATGGTCTATAATAGGACTACTCCACGATATAGATTATGACTTAGTGAATAGAGATCCTAAACTCCATGGAATTAAAGCTATGGAGATTCTCAAGGACTATCTACCAAGAGAAGCTGTCGAAGCTATTGCAGCTCATAACGAAAACAATGGTTTTAAACCATCATCTAAAGATGCTGAGAAGATAGCTACTGCATTAAGAGCTTCAGATCATATGGCTGGACTTATTGTAGCTACAGCACTTGTTATGCCCAATAAAAAGATAAGTGAAATAAAGCTAGAAACTCTTAAGAGAAAGTTCAAGTCTAAAGATTTTGCAAGAGGAGTTAATAGAGATAGGATTAGAGGTATTGAGAATCTTGGAATAGAATTAGATAAATTCTTCGAAATAGCGTTAAAGGCTATGAATGAAGTTGCTAAAGATCTAGGTCTATAGGTTCTTTAGTTATTGAAGCGGATGCTACGGCGATGTTGATGAAGATCAAGGACCTACTGATGAAGCTTTTTTCACAACGATGTATTGAGATCGATGAGGATGCAGAAGCAGCTATACAGAGTTCTGCAGTAAGTGAAGCCATAGAGTATGGTCTAGTAGTTCAAAATCATGGTAGGCTCTGTCTCAAGAACCCACTTGACTTCTTGATATTGCTTGCAAATAAAGGTCTCGGGTTTGAGGAATATCTTAAATTCATTGAATGGAAGGAATTTGAGGATTTCATAGCTAAAGTCTTCGAAGAGTATGGATTTGAAGTACTGAGAAACTATGTCTATAGTGGTTTTAAGCGATTTCAAATCGATGTACTAGCCATAGATGTAGCTAGTAGAAGAGGATTCGTTATTGAGTGCAAGCACTGGAGTAGACTTAGCAATAGGAAAACTGCATTAATACAAGCCGTAGAGAGACATTTACAAAGAGTTAAACTTCTTGATAGATATTGTGAATGGCTTCTATCGATATTCCCTGCAATACGAAAAGCAGCATATTTTATACCAGTTATCGTAACACTACACAGATTTCCAGAGAAAGTCATAATGAGCGTACCTATAGTTAGCGTTATAGAACTAAGAGACTTTGTATCCAATATCGATGAATATCTCGAAGAACTCTCAATAGCTAGAATACCATGTAAATGCTATTCATCGCGCTAACCTAATAAGTTAGTCTGTAAGATTACTAGGTGTCAGCACATCCCTGCACGCTCATCGATCGCCCCCCACCCTAGGGATCGAGGCTCATCATCCTATGATGAGTGATGAGCTTACAGCGTGCTGATTAAGATTAGTGATGACGGGTTGGAGGGGTGCTGATCAGACCTTCTAAGCCTCTTCATATCAATATCTCTAAGGATTCCGCTTTTGTGGGGCCTTCATCATCTCGAACTACATGTTATCTAAAGAGGATATAAGTCCATGATTCCGATGATTGGAATATCGACGTTGTCACTCCTTAGATATCCTCCTGGTATTGAACACATAGTGAATAGAGCTATAAAGCTCATTGGTCGAGAGTTTGTTCTAGATCTATCAATGATTGTAGCTAATGTTAGAGATAATATCCTAGCAAGATTAAGTTCAAGAACTGATATGAGTATCAACGTTATTCGCAGTTACTCTGAAAATCTTAAGCCATTATTAAGACAATACATTGAAGCACTATCTCTAAAAATACTTTCTAGAGTACTACGAAACATCCTTAGTACGCATTCGTTAAAGGAGGTGTATAACGAAGCGATAAAAGTCTTTAGGTCTAGACTTGAAAAAGTCGGTATTTCATGGACTATCTACGGTATTGCATGTTTACTAGATATCGATTTAATGGCTTTGTCGATACTCAATACTAAGAATCTCGAGTATGCGGTAAAGTTTCTAAGAAAACATTCTAAGATTATCAGTACCTTAACAGATGCAGGATTAAGCTTAAGTTCGTTAATTATGTTAATACTTGGAATTCATTCACAGAACAGATCTCTGATAGCAGGTATAGAAAAGGACTTAATGCGTATAACTGATAGCCTTTGTATAGAAGTAGAGTCATGCCTAGACTCCCTCGGTTATATGGTGAGCTCTGAGGAATAGACCATGAGGATAGAGCTAGATAGAGGTGTAGAAAGAGAGATTCGAAAACATAAGTTTAAGGATTTGAACTCATTCATAGAATTCATTGAAAATGCCGTAAGGGATAATAAAAATCTGAGATCCCTAAAAGGATTGCGTGGTCTCTACTCCTTGTATATTGGTAACTCTACATATCTAATCCTACGCATAAACAGAGATAGAAGTATAGTAAAGGTGTTGAAGGTTGTTAAAAGAGACTCTCTTTATGATGAATTAAGGCTATGTCTATGAATGGAAAAAGTTTTTAGTATCTAAACCATAAACTTGCATTCTCTGTAATGCTCTTGGATAAGGTTCAATGACTTCTTCTTCTAGAGTACTAAAGAGTTTGGGATCTATAGAGCATAGCAATGATATCAGGGATTTTCGCTCTTGAGTATTTACGATTCTTGGATCAAGTATTGCAGCAGCATATGTCTTTACATTATGTTTAATTAGTTCTTCTAAAGCATTGAAAGGATATATGAAGAACTCTTTTTCAGCACCAGTTCTTTCATAGAATGCTTGTGGTGTTCCAGCTTTTATTGAGACTCTTACTATAACTTTAGAAAATTTTGATAGTCTAGCTACATGCTCTCGATAATAACCCAGTAATATTCCGTTCGTTTCTATAATTACATAGTCTATCTCCTTCTCATCTTCTAACAGCTCTAGAACTTTAATCAAATGCTCAAAACCTATAGTTGGTTCTCCACCAGAAATTCTAACTCGTCTTCTACCATATCTCTTAGCTAAAGCTACTAACTTGGATACGACCTCGTATGGCGAGTAGTAACGACCATATTTCTCAGGGTAATCCCGAGACGGGTCACACCAACAAAAGTAACATCTTAAATTACATCCAACAACATATGCTGTAGGGATTCTTCCATAGAATCTGACTATAGAGAATCTCGAGTATTTTCTAAACGGTGTTCCATGTCTACGAAGTACCACAATATTCTCCAAGATTTTTGCTAATTCAATTGGATTGAATGGTTTTGACCCTTTTCTAAATTCACGCGGTATCAAGATCAAACGCCATAATAACTAAACTACATTCTAGATCTCTTATATACCGGTAGTTGAGAGTACTACACTAATAGCTGTAAATAAGCTTTAGTACCAGTGAAAGATATAAGAAAATACTTAGGGATACGATTGAGCTCCGAGATTATTTCTCGTATAATGGTCAGGAACGTTGTTACATTGCATCGAGATGAACCGGTCTTAAAAGCTGTGAAGCTTATGAAGGAAAAGAATATCGGTAGCATTGTGGTAGTAGACGAGGATATGAGAATTGTTGGTATTTTCACTGAGAGAGATTTGGTCAGACTTGTAGCTGAAGGTAAAGATCTGAATATACCTTTAAAGGATGCTATGAGTAAAAACTTGATTGTTGCGCGCGAAAATGACTCGATAATCTCAGTAGCGTCCAAGATGTTAGAGCATTGGATAAGACATATGCCTGTAGTCAATGACAATGGAAAAGTTATAGGTATTGTAAGTATAAGAGATGTCTTAAGGCATATCCTATCCTCACAAACTTTTCCATAACATAGTCTACAATCTATTTTTGAATACATAGATTTTTTATCAACGTTATAACCTGATCATCTTTCCCCTCTACAATTAAAGATATGAATGTATTTTCTAGGTCTAGCCTATCGAAGAACGTTAATAGTGGTCTTAAGAAGATGAGTGTTAATGCGAATACAGCTGCTTCCTTCATGTTACTGTATATTCTTAGCAATGCTCTGAATACTATTGAAGGTTTGGATAGGAATAGAGATATAGGATCTGAGCCTATGACCATTGCCAGTGTTTGCATATATCCTGGTGCTACTTCACTACTATGTCTCTCTATAGCATTTGCTAATTCGACAAAACACTTCCTTATATCCATGATGACCACACAATCATATCTACGTTGAAAACCCTAACCTTTAACTCTTACTCCATTAAGAGCCTTTTCAATATTGTAGTGCTACAGTGTTGTGAACCACGTATTGGAGAGAATCGTAGCTAATTGAATGTTTTCAAAGAAGATAAGCTATTTAATGCAACACAATATTATATCCTTATGAAATTCGGGGACCTCTTTATGGAGCTTCAGATAAAGACCTTAGCAAGAGTAAGTGAAGGCAGTAAGATAGTGATAAAGGATCTTAACGTATCTAGAGATTTAAGGCTTAAACTAATTCAATTAGGTCTCTATCCAGGAGCTGAAGTTGAAGTTCTTGAAAAACACTGTGAATCTATTACCATAAAGGTGAAGAGTTTAATACTAACTCTAAATAGAGATATAGCTTCGAGGATTATAGTAGAGTAACAGGTTAACGAAGTAGCGGAAATAAGTAAAGGAATACATTACACTTTCTACATTTTCAGTTTATAACCCTATTCCTTTGCAAGGCATTTCTATGGTATGGCTGGACCAAAGCGTAATGAATCAAAGATTATTATCGCTATCGATGTTGATGGAACTTTAACCCCCATATCAAGTTCATGGAGTTTCTATCACTTGATACTAGGTACAAGAACTAGAAGTAAACTCTATGGAAGACTATACTTCGAAGGTGTTATAAGCTATGATGAATGGGTATACCTAGATCTTATGCTGTGGAAGAATCTACACAGAAATACTCTTGAAATGCTTTCAAAAGCTATACCGTTAAGACATGGTGTAGAAAGACTCAAATCTATAAAGAGAAGGTTTGAGAATGTTGTATTCATAGCTATTTCTGGTGGTTTTGCTGATGTAGCATGCTCTATAGCTAACAAACTAGGTCTTGACTATTGTATTGGAACAGTACTAGATTTCAACGATGATAGGTTCCTGGGTACAGCATCAACATACATAGACTATAATGGCAAGGATCGTGCTCTTGTAGACCTCATTGAGAAAGAGGGTATTAAGCCTAGTCTAATAATAGCTATAGGTGATAGTGAGAACGATATACCGCTGTTCAATTATAGCGATATATCCATAGCTTTCTGTACAAGTCCAAGAGTGGGTAGATACGCTACAATATATTTAAGGACGTGTAGATTCGATGTACTAGTGGATACGCTAATAGATGTACTAACAAAACTCATATATGCACTAAGATGATGAAGCTTACGGCACCCTGAGACTTGATGAAATCTCCTCTCGCTGATAATCATGTTGCAGATAAAGGGATGATAGGTCCCGAACCCCGGACTGATGAGTGATGATCAAGCTCTACGCTGACCTTCAACAAGTCTAAAAATCTTGGTTAAGTACCTCGATACCTTTACTAAATCTGGTGAAATCTCGATGATCTTTCCTCTCTCGAAGACTAAGTGTCTTCTCTTAGGCATTTTATCGCTCAGTATCTTCTCTAGTTCTTCAAGTAGATAGTGTAGTTGTATACAATGCATACTTCCATCAACTGTTAGTACAGCTAGCTCTTCATAGCTAGATCGAGCAAGAATACTCAACAACTTGAACCCTATCATGTTGATATGCTCAGCTTCTGGACAAGCTGTGAGTATGGCATAGTTATCTATGAACTCTCTTAGGATTTCAGGATGTTCAGTTTCTAGACATCTACTTACGATCATCAGCTTCCATTTGTCGCGAATAGCTTTAGATTTAGCGTTTGTATCTAGGATCCTAGGTAGCAACTACAACACCTTTAGGATGATGAAGGGGCATGCTATGCGAATAGATGAGCTATTCCTCCGAATCTGACTATCTCTTTATAGTACCGCTCATACGATATATCGGTGTATATAGA
>CAZUDD010000046.1:0-9295 GCA_964619665.1 uncultured Desulfurococcaceae archaeon
TCATTGTCCACGTTCCTCAAGACCGCTTTCGTATACAGCTTTACCAGAAGCTTAAAATTTATTGAGTCTGTGATAAAGTTCTCTCCTCTTCTATTCTTTGTAGCATACAATCTATGTCGTTGAGAAACGATTTTACCTCATTTAGAATCTCATACCCTATCTTATGCCCACAACTACATCTAATTATATCACATAGATCTTCGAGTTCAAAACGATAACATAGAATATATATTTTAATAGCGGTGTTACAGTGAGGACATCTACAATCTACTTCTATGTAGATCCAGTTTTCAAGAAGATCATACCATATTAATCGAGTATATGTTTCTGCGAAAAACCATGAAGGTATATACGTTATGTCAGCAATCGCTCCCTCGATCACTAATCACCAAAGACCAATCGTCATCATCCACAGAATCTACTTTCAAACCCCCTAAATAACTCATTAAGGAATCAGTGTTTAAGGCCTTCATCACTCTTCATGAAATCAGAAAGGACGTCCTTCATCACTTACTGACCAGTTGATATTCTTTAGCTAACTCTAAAAACTCTTTGAGTATATAACAGGTATTCTCTATGATTATTTCGAGATATTCTTTCTTTGCAATGTAAGGATACTCAAGTCTAAAACTTGTATTATTTAGAGATTTCGAACCTATAGTTATAGAGAGTTTACAATCTGAATCACATTCACTACTATACCTAAATAATTCAGTCGTAAGGATATTCATAGCATGACTTGACCAATCATCAGTATCTATAGATGATATCCAGAGATATTCTTTATCTGGAATAAGTATGTGTACTTTCTTCTCATCTACGTAGACAGCATAGATAATTCTTGTAAGTCTTTCTTTTCGTGGTTTCTTCAATATTATGTCAATCCAGTAAGAGTGGTTGATGCTATCTAGAGTCTCTATGCATTCAATGTTTTTGAACTCTCTATCAAGTAATACTCTATATAGTCTCTTAGCTCTATTAACTATCGATACTGCAAATGTACTCGTTGATGATATACGCTCTTCAGCTTCACTTCGATATTTTTCAACTATTTTTCGTATCTCCTCTCTATCTAGACAATAGATATAGATCAATTCTCATACATCCCTACACTACTCTTCACTAGGTCTAATGTTGAACCATAATAACTATTATTGTTGCTACACGATGTGGTATTTTACTGGTGTAACTATGTCTAAGGAAGTAGTCTACACGTGTAAAGCACCAAAACCTATCGGTCCTTATAGCCAGGCTATCAAAGTAGACAAGTTCCTGTTTATTTCTGGGCAAATACCTATAGATCCTGAAACTGGTAAACTCATTGAAGGTGATTTTAAGGCCAAAGTAAGGAGAGTTCTTGAGAATATCAAGGCAATTGTTGAAGCTGCAGGGGGGTCTCTGAAAAACATTGTTAAGGTTACCGTATATCTGAGAGACATAGGCAAATTTGAAGAATTTAACAGCGTCTATAGCGAATACTTCAGAGAGGAACCTCCAGCTAGAGCTGTTGTAGAGGTATCTAATCTTCCTAAAGGAGTTGATATAGAGATTGAAGCTATAGCCTACATCCCCTAGAAAATACTCACACTCTACATGATGAATTTAGCCTACACTGAGAGATGATGTATACGGCTGGGTCTGATCTATAGATCAGTGCGACGATCGTTCATCATAATTCAGAGGCCACCACAAATCATCACGGAAAATAGCTCTATTCTGTAATGCACATATCCAGTAAACATTTTAGTAAAGATCTTTCACTAAGGGTCACTATAGTTCCTGTAGTAACCTCGGTTATCGGTTTAAGCGATTTCAGTACCTCTATGCGGTACCTAATATCGTGATCTCCATGGGATTCCTTGATTCTTATCACAATATCGCTATACTCCATAGCAGGTATGTATTCATCGGGTTGAGCTGCATGAAATCTGAATACAGTAAATCTATGCTTTCTATACCACAAAACATCGCTAAACTGTAACCGAGCAAACCTATCTCTTCCAATTACGTCTTCAATTAGTCTTAGTCCCACTATTATCACTATATCCGGTCGAAATTCTTCAATGCTTCTGAATTCAGTTGCTCTTGCACCATAAATCCATGCAGTGGTTAAGTTAAGTGCTTTAACCTTTATATAGTTCTGCATTGAATCCCAATCAACCTTACATGCAGTAGCACATTCTTTCAAAACACCTTCTAGCCTTTCTTCAGGTTCAGCATAGCTCAAAATCAATACTTTTCTTTGTTGTTTTACTGCATTAATAGCTATAGCTGGTAGAAATAGATATGGTATTCTCGATCCTGGAGGATACAAGAATAGAACTTGAGTTCCTCTAGGTACTTTCCCTATAAATCTGTATAGATCTTCACACATATGAAGTTCAATGTATTCTTCTCTAAGTGGTGCTAATGCCTCTTCTAACTTTGTAGGGATTAGTGCTATTATACCTCGACCTGATGTTATTGTGAACGGTATTTCAACTAATGGTATCTCCTTACCTCTAAACTTCCTTATCTCGATCCACCGTTCAATTATTCCACCTTCAATTCTAGTCTTAAACAACATTACTGCATCTGCAACAAATTCTATTCCTCCAAGATGAACCGTTTCTTGACCCCATGGTAGATCGGCTATAGCTAGTATCAACTTCTTCTGTATATGAGACATTTGGTATAGAAATCCATGGAGGAAAGATCTTGCCCTAGCATCACCTAGTATCTGTAGCAAAGGTGTTAGTCCATCCAATACAACTATTTGTGGATTCACTTTAGCTATGAGCTCATTCAATGTACTAGCTAAGCTCTCTATAGTTGGTGCAGCAAGAGTAGGTAAAGGAAGTACTGTACCTAAATTCTTTCGTTCTAGTTCTTCTAAGTCTATACCTACTAGCCTTAGATTGCGTAATAATGTCTCTTTAGTTTCAGCAAAAGCTACAAATACAAATTTATGACCATATCTTAGTGCGTTTGCTTTAATTAGCTGAGCAGAAAAGGTTGTTTTTCCAGCGCCTGGATGACCAAGAATCACTATTAAACCTCTACAGGGAAAGGGCCCCATATACTCATCGAGTTCTTCTAGTCCTGTTACACATAGGGGTTCAGTCTCACTCACAAACCATACCCCAATAATCTTCGTACTCTTTTAGATCTAATTAAACTCTAGAACTTATTTTCGAGAATCTCTTCGTATTCACTCAACTCTCTACGTAGAGTTTCTACGTATAGCTCAACAATCTTAGATCTTTCCCTAGCTAGTTTCTTACCCAACTCTGTATACATCATATCTTTTAGTCTAAGGATTTTCTCGATAAAGTGTTTTAGACTATCACTTAGCGATCTTCCTTTAATAGCTCCATAGCTAATTACTCTAGCAATACCTATAGCTCCTAAAGCATCGATTTTATCTGCATCACTTAGAATCATTGCCTCGATAGTTCTAGGCTTGATATTTGAGGAATAGCTATGAGCCTCTATAGCATGTACTACTGATTCAATTTTATCTTCAGGATATCCAAGACATTTTAGGATCTTTTTAGCTATTTTAGCGCTCACTATAGCATGATTTTCCTCAGAAACAACTCTACCAATATCATGTAATAGCGATGCAAGTTCAAGAACTTCGAGATCTACAGCTATACCCTTCGATATAAGATCTCTTGCTATTAATAGAGCTAGTTTGCGTACACGCATAACATGGTCTAGACCATGTGCAGGTACTCTAGACATAATGAGTTTAACAATCGTTTCAACTATTTCAATGATAGTAGAACGCATTGTTGGTACCCCATCTTAGTCAGCAAAGGGAGGTTACATCATCTAGATCTGTGTACCGTGAGGTTCATCATCAATACAGCTTCATGTACTGTTTCTATAATTCTTCGATTATCTACACAAAGTCTAGATCCTTATATAGCTTAATTGCTTTGTCTAGATCTTCATCGTGTATTTTCAGTCCGTATTCAGCAAATACAATTGTTTTCAGTTCATCTTTACTCATAGCAGTTTTTCTAAGCATCATGGGTATGTAGCTCATGATAAGTGTTGATAAATACTTCTTTGTCTCGAAGATATTGTGTAGCTCTATTGCACGTTCTAGACCTAATTTTCTTCGGACATAGCTTAATGTGATTATAGATCTGGGACCTCTATACACAATATCTCCCTTCTCTTCCTTCTTTTCTTTCGATATAATTTCAAAATATTTACCTATAGCATTTTCTCGTTCTAATGCTACTTCATACGTTCTTAGAAGTTCGTAGTCAATTACGTAGTCTAGATATCTCTTGGAGAGTCTATCTAGGTCTTGTTTATCTAGTATGGAAACTCTGTATAGAGTTTTTAGGATTGCCGTTGCAATGGATTCAACTATACCAGGATCGAACTTATCTATACTATCAAGATGCGTATGGTAGAATCTATCGGGCCATTGATTAATCATTATCGAGGGAATACCGTGATGTAGATACACATCGTGATCACTACCACTTTCGTAAGGAACTAAATCAAATCTATAGCTTAAGATTTTGCGTTGTGTAGCAAATGTTGTACTATGTGAAAGCTCTGTTACGAGCTCTGCATATAGCAGTGCTTCATAGGGTGAATAGTAAGCTAATGGAGTTCTTATTAATTGAAGTGTTGACTTTGTTATCTCTTGTTGTTCACCTACCATATCTAGGTTTATAGTGAATAGAGTGTTTGTTGCTATACCCTTTAAGTTCTCTATAAAGGCTTGTGAACCATAATATTCAGGAAAGAGTACAAATCTTACTGTATGTCTGGTTTTAGTGATCAGCTCTCTATCTAGAGCTCGATCGAGCATCTTAGCTATTTCAATAACTGTTGCAGTACCACTAACATTATCATTTACAGTACCTCCTGGATGACATATATGAGCAACAATATGAATCTCCTCTTCTCCATCACCCATCCTCAACTCTATTACTGGTATCCTAGCTTCAGCTCTATAACTAGATTCAACTACTACCCTAAGCTTAACATCTTCACCACGTTCTAATTTGTTTAGAATTCTAAGAGCTTCTCTTCTAGGTATCGTAACTGCTGGTATCTTTGCATTCCTTGCTTCATCTGGTGATAGATGTAGTCCCGTATAGGGTACAGCTTCTTCAGGTCCTGTACGTCTATAGAATACAACTGCTTTTGCTCCAAGATCCTGAACTCTAAAGTATACAAGTGATGGTGGACCATAGCTCAGAACTATCTTATCTGAGATCAAATCCTTATATTTATCTATATCTAAACCTCTTCCAATAAACACAACACTTCCTTCAACATCTCCTGGAGGACTATGTGCACATACAGTAGTTCTCGCATTGTAGTATGTAGCTAAAACTCTCTTTTCTGGTGATATCATTGTGACTTCTCCATACTTAACATCCCATCCAGCTAAGGGTCCTAAACAACCATATGTACGATTATAATCGTATATATGCATGGATACAGTTCCATTAGGTATGTTCTTAAGCTCTCTATAGATATAATTGGCTACTTCCTCAAGATCTGATGATCCCTGGATTCTGTTGTAAATAGATATTGTAGAGACGTACTCAAGCACTTCAATTCTTGAGAAGAGTGCTCTGAATTCACTCAATACCTAAACACCCCATACATACTAGAACTAGTTTTATGAGGGAGTACTTATAGAGCGTTGATTCGGAGGGATGATGAGCTTTCGGTCGCGTTCCAGATATCTTGATGAAGAATCTTCCTCCCTCTGACCAAGTAGTGATGAGGACTATTGGGGCTGAAGCCGTGATGATACGGCGGAGCACTGAGAACTTAAATTACTATTGATGTATAGTTAATGCTATGGGTGTTTAGTGTGGCACAGAACATAGCATGGATATTCTATGCTCTAGGCGCCTTCGTAATGTTTGGTATAACTAACTTTCTACTCAAGTATGCATCGGTAAAAGGAGTTCCATCAATTGAAGGAACAGTGCTACTATGGCTGGGTACAGGATGTGTTGGTATTATAGCAGTGCTGTTAATGGTTGTAACAGGAATGCTTAATCCATTGAAGAATCCTAGACTAGCTAATATGGACTTTAAGTATTTTGCTATAACAATCATTGCAGGTGTAACTCTTGCTTTAGGTATGTACTTTCTAAAAGTTGCTATTGGACTTGGTAAAGCTGGACCCGCTACAGCTGTAGCACTATCAAATGCTGTATTAGTGGCTGTACTCGCGTGGATATTCCTAGGAGAGTCTCTAACAATTAGTGAGTTGATAGGTATGGTATTATTCATAGCTGCTATAATAGTATTCGCATTTAAACCACTTGGCTAACTCTATAAAGGGATGAGGAATCTAGGGCTTCTGAAGACCAATGTTGAGTGGGTCACGGGTCTGACCTCTATCTAAAAGCTTCAATCCTACTAACAACATATTAGCTATCTTGATCATTTCCTCAATACAATTACTCAAAATCTTTTTGTCTATAAGACTCCTAATCTCACATTCTATAGTTAGATCGATTTCATTTCTACCACTGAGCATAGAGAGAATCGATAAGGTTATCCGCATAGATCTCAATTCTTTAGATATTATGTATCCCCGTATCACTGTAACGAAATAATTCTCTGAAATCTCATTAGCTTTATCATTGACAACTATACCCATAGACTCAAGAATGTTCAGAATTTCAGGTATATTCATCCTCTTATTTGTTGATATATTTATTTTCAATTCAAGATTTACCAACTTCTCTGAAACTATGTGTTTTCGCAAAATGTTTATGAACTCAATAGCTTTATCTGTAAATTGAGATATATTTGTATTATCGATGTTTGTTCGTGTGGCTAACACTAGCACTACTTCTCCTTGATAACTAGAGTAGAACCTCACATCAAGTCCTTTCAATCGAGCTATAATCTTAGAACATTTTTCACGATCTACTGCAATGAAGTCTTTCTCTGTGTGCAGTTTTATAGAGGAATACTCTACTAGGGAAAAACATAGTTCTTCAACTCTATCCGAGGTTGTATAGGCTTTATATAGCAGTGTTAATGTAGTACTACTTTGAAAGGACATATGATCTACCATTGCGGAATCTACGTGAGATTCAGTCTAGGTGTTGTTCTTCATCGATCTCAGAGCCCGCTCTTCATCATCTAGTGACTACGAAGTTATACTCTAGTGTTAGGTCTTGTTCCTTAACTTCTATCTTTGTTATGCCTAAAAAATACTTACTCTTTATAAGCTACGAAAGGAATTTTCCCTATAGGTATCTACAATGTCTACTGGATACCGTATTGAAAGAGTTAAAACAGGTATACCAGGGCTAGATGAGCTACTCTATGGCGGTATACCAAAGAGAAATATAGTTTTATTGTCTGGTGGTCCTGGTACTGGTAAGACAATCTTTGGTCAACAATATCTCTACTATGGTCTAGTAAATGGTGAATCGGGAGTTCTCGTAGCTTTAGAAGAACACCCTGTTCAAATCCGTCGTAACATGGCTACCTTTGGTTGGGACGTAAGAAAGTTTGAAGAAGAGGGTAAGTTTGCTATTGTTGATGCTTTTACTGGAGGTATTGGTGAAGCTGCAAAGCGTGAAAGATATGTTGTTAGAAGCGTAGATGATATGGCTGAGCTATTAGATGTTATAAAAGAAGCGATAAAGGATGTAAAAGCTGATAGAGTTGTTATAGACTCAGTATCAACTCTATACTTAACAAGACCTTCACTAGCTAGAGCAATACTAATGCAGTTGAAGAGAGTTTTAGCAGGTTTAGGAGCTACATCTATACTAGTATCGCAGGTAAGTGTTACTGAAAGAGGATTTGGAGGTCCTGGAGTAGAACATGCAGTTGATGGTATCATAAGGCTAGATCTAGATGAAGTCAATGGTGAACTAGTAAGATCGCTAATAATATGGAAGATGAGAGGAACAAAACATGATATGAGAAGACACCCCTTTGAAATCACAGATAAAGGAATAATTGTTCAGCCATACAAAGTTGTGAGAATTCGTGGAGATAGAGTTCACTATGAAGATGTAACTCTTTAAATATGAGAAGCATCTCTATTTATAGAGGGTGTAGACATGAGTGAAGTTCCTCTTAAACCAATAACTAAAGAAGACATTCGTAGACTTGAACTAGCATTAATCCTAGGGACATTATTCCGTAGTGATGTATGGGAGCAAATTAAGAGTGCTGAAGATAAAGTAACATGGCTAGATTCGCTTGTCATAGCTGCTGCAGCATTAGCGCGTGAAAGAGCTGGTATACCAATACCCAGAATAGCTGAAGAGTTAGGGAGGTCAGAAACAACTATACGTAATCACTTAGGTGGTAAAACTGAAGCAGGCAGAATCGTAAGAGAGACATATGAAATGCTCGTTCGAAGTGGAGGTAGATTAGAACTACGTGTACCAGAGTTTGGTGTACCAAGAGAGAAAGAGTTGGAAGCACGTATTAAGGAACTTGAGGATAGAGTTCGGATATTAACTGAGAAACTTGAAAAAGTTAAGTCTTCTCTAGAGTCGATACTTCGAGAAATTAGCTAGTAATACATTCTTGAAGCTATGTTTAGCGCTTCAACAATACTCTTGATAGTAGTGTAAACTACAGCAATTCCTCTTTTTGGAATACCGTACAGAATCAGATAATCTTCATCTGGAAGTATCTTTAGCAATAGTGCTAGTGTTAATAGATCTTCTTCTCCTTCAACAATAAGGAGAGTTCTACAACCACGAAATCTATACAAAATTTCCTCAAGTACTTCGATACAGTTAGTGGATATAGTTCCAGGTTTGTTTTTACAGCTCATAACATAATCGAATCTACTTCTTAATTCATTCAGTATTTCTGAGTCTAGTGAAGTTCTCATAGTCTTTAAGTCTATGACACATATTCGAGGTATACCCACAGCTTCAACTATATTTCTACACACATAGTCTCCTACAACGATTAGTTTATGAAGCAATGTATAGAGAGTGCTCTTCATTAAAATCATATTGGCTAAGGGAGTATACGTATATGTGTTGCAATCAACGATTCTATGAAATTCGGCTAATATTGGTCTAAGATCTTCAGGTAGTTTTAGATCCTTCATCGTCTAAGTACCTTGCTGGTGTAAGCTACTCCTAATTAGCTGAGTACGTCTATTACCTATAAATGGTTGGTGATGAAGCTCCCCCTCTGATAATGTGATGAGCTGTCGAGCGACTGATATTATTGAGTTAAATAGTTGTTTGCATCAGTTATTTTCTGGGTTTTAATTATGGTCGATATAGATCTACTAGTGAAAATCATTGACAGGGCTTTAAAG
>CAZUDD010000047.1:0-9282 GCA_964619665.1 uncultured Desulfurococcaceae archaeon
ATGAAGTACCGATATTTAAACTAGAAAAGAGATCCGATGGAGAATACTGGGTTTTAGGAGATGGTAGAAGAATTAAGAGGTCTAGATAAGTTATAGCCTGAGGCTTTGTGTTATGATAGTGAAAATCAAAGTCTTTTCAGTACTTCAAGACATATTTAGATCTTCAGAGATAAGAATTGAAATAGATTCTAAGGATAGAGTTAGCGTACGAGAACTAATTACATACTTGATCAAATTATATCCTGAACTTAGTGAACTTATGAAGAATATTCCCGTAATTGTCTTAGTGAATGGTGAAGTTGTTTCTGATAATCATGAGATACATGAAAACGATGAAATAGCATTGATACCACCTTCTTCAGGAGGTTTATAAGATTTTATAGGTGAAGTTCTCTACGACACAATTGGTATGTGAGGTGTAAATCTCTTGGAAAAACTACTAGACTTCGCTATGTGTGGTAGTGAAGGGGAAGAATGCAATCCATATGAATTGACAGCTCCTTTAGAAGTTCAGAAAATCCTTCTCTTAATAAACTCGACACCAAAAACAATTCCTGAGATTTCCAGAGATCTAGGTATTCCAGAGGATAGAGTATCAAACTATCTAGAGAACTTGAAGAGATGTGGTCTTGTTGAAGAAATCAATGGCAAGTTTAAGCCAAACTTCGCTATATTTACCCTTAAGGATCAGAAGGTACTAAAGCCCCTAATATCAAAGCTCATTGGAGATACTGTTGATATTATTGTGGAGAATATGGATAGAGTTCGAAATCTCACTAACAATCTCTTCATAGTTTCTAAGAGAGGTCTTAGATTCAAAGACCTTGAGTATATTATAGTTGGTGCCATAACTCTAGACTATATAGCACTTGATGTACTCTCAGAAGAGAGCATACTGATAAAATCCAAAGAAATGCCAGGTGGAGGTCAGTATGTATTTGCAGCATTTGAGACTGGTTTTATAGATCTTAAAGAGGCTTGGATGTGGGGTCATAATGGAGTTTTTGGAAAGTATTGGTTTAGTTCCCATGGAAAAATACCACCAGGAGGTTCTAGAAAAGCATTTCCTGATATAGCATGGTCTTGGTATATCTATGGAATGTCATTGAAAGAGATTGAAGAGAGAATGGTTGAAATCGGTAGAATACTTGAGGAATTGATGTATAACGATATGTCGTTTCATGATCTAGTCAAAATCCTAAACATCGATAGGAATAAATTGATCATGAATCTGACATTACTACGAATGATAGACTATGTAGTGCCTATAAGAGTAGAAGGCATGAACATTAGAATCAGACTAAACATACCTGTATTTACACATGAAGACTACAAGCAACTATCTACTCTAGCTAGAGAAATGATAAAGAGTTTGGCTTTGCGTATCAGGAACCGCTACAATATGATACGGAAGTACTATGAGAAGACTTCGCCAGCAAGGCATGATATACCACTAGAGGAGGCATTCAATCATATATACCATATAGTCTTTGAACGTGCATTAGATAAACTCATAAAGGATAACGTTATACCAGAACCACCTCTAAGACCTGATATGGGTAGGTACTCTGTATTCCTTGTGTTGCTAAGAAGCTGAATTATGATTATCGAGGATTCATCAGCTGAGACAGGTTTCATCATCTATAGAATCATATGGGGGGTCTCATCATCTATATCGATACCTGTTTTCTCATAGCATAGCTCTCTTAGAGATTTTTAAGTTGTTAGCTACTACTTTAGCTAGGTGATGATACGACGGTCTCCTGAATCTGTGATGAACTAGGTGGAGTTCTGAATTTCCACTAGATTTCGATATTCGGAATATCCTTCATAAAGTTAAAGGCACACTTTTTAGTTTCTTTACCCACATATTCTAAGTCTGGTAAGCGAGATAATGCCTCCGAAGATCCTTGTTAATGATGAAAAACCTATTGTACGGGGCGTATACCTAGGTCTATGTATAAATTGTGGTGGCGAAATAGATGATCTACGGCTGATGTATGGTCAAGCATGTTCAAAGTGTATGAGAGAATTATCGTTAACTCCTATACGAAGTTTCAAAGAATTAGCATCAAAAGTACATAACGTTATACCAAATAGTAGACTTCATAGATTATTGGCTATTGAGCAGTTTGTTGATGAGTTGAAGCATTGGTTTGAGATTTGTGTTGGTAGTGCACCATGGAATGTGCAGCTTGCATGGATGTATAGAGTAGCTCAAGGTCAAAGCTTTGCTATGATTGCACCAACTGGTGTAGGTAAAACTACATTTGGATTGGTAACAGCGCTATACCTTGCTTCTAAGGGTAAGAAGAGCTATATAATCGTGCCTACAACAGTCCTTGTAATTCAATACTATGAAAAACTACAGGAGTACATGGATAGACTCGGCAAGGTATTTAACGTAATTGCTATTCACTCAAAAATCTCTCCAAAGAAACGTGTTGAACTCGAAAATGAGGTAAGACAAGGAAACTTTGATATCCTTATCACGACATCTATGTATTTACAACGTAAGTTTGATACAGTATTTAAACCATTAATAGAGAAAGGAATCAACATTGACTTTGTATTTGTCGATGATGTAGATGCCATTCTAAAGGGTAGTAAAGCTATAGATTATGTCCTAAGACTGATTGGTTTTTCAGAGGAAGATCTTAAACTTGGATTTGAAATAATCAATAGCAGGAGAGAGATCCTATACTGTGAACAGAGATTAGAAGAGCTTAGACCTTCCTTTGAACTATGTATGAGAAAAGAGAAAGAGGACGAAAAGTGTTCACGCATTATAGAAGAAGTTGAACGTTGTAAAAGTCTACTTAACAAAGTTAAGGAGACAAGAACAAAACTTAGCGAAAAAAGAAAGAATGTTGGTATTATCATAGTTAGCTCAGCTACGGGTAGAGCTAGGGGCAAAAGAGTTAGATTATTCCGCGAATTACTTGGTTTTGATATTGGTTCAAGACCAGAACTCTTTAGAAATATTGTCGATACATATGTTATTCCACCTAAGCATAAACCTATTGAAGAACTTGTCTATGAGCTTGTTAAAACTCTTGGCACAGGAGGTTTAGTGTACGTTCCTGTAGATAAAGGTATTGAGTATGCGGAATACATTGCAAAGTACTTAAGAGATAGAGGTATCAAAGCAGACACCCTTGTTGCTGGTAAATCTGCTAATCTCAATAAGTTTGTTGAAGGAGAACTCGATATCTTGGTTGGTGTAGCCATATACTATGGACTTCTAGTTAGAGGTATAGATCTACCCGAAAGAGTACGCTATGCAATATTCGTTGGAATACCTCGTCATAAGCTATCTCTTGAAACTATAGATCCAACACCACAATCATTATTGAGGTTGATGGCAGTTTTAGTTGAAGTTGTTCGTGGTGATAAACTTAGAGGTGAGCTTGAAAGAAGTATTCAGTTACTTAGAAGAATTGTACGTAGATATTCGCCAACAGCAATAAAGGAGCTCGTTGATAGAGTTAAGCAAGGCACTATACAGTCAAAAGCTGATGAAGTTCTATTGAAGGCATACAATCTTGTAGTATGGCTGATCAAACAAAGAGAGATTATAGAGGCATTGAAAGAATATCCAAGAGCTAGTATCATAGAGGAAGATGGCAAACTCTATATATTGATACCTGATGTACCTACGTATATCCAGGCAAGTGGTAGAACTTCTAGAATGTTTGCAGGTGGTATTACTAGAGGTCTCTCCATTGTAATAGTAGACGATGAAAGGTTACTTAGAGGACTTGAATATAGGGCTAGGTTCTACATAGACGAGTTTAAGCTAGAACCCTTTGAGAACATCAACCTTAGTGAGATACTTAAACAAATAGATGAAGATAGGAAGTTTGTTGCTGCTGTAAGAAGAGGCGAAATAACAGTTGAAGTTCAAAGAAAAGAGCTTATAAGGACAGCTCTAATGATTGTAGAATCACCAAATAAGGCTCGTACAATAGCTAATTTCTTTGGAAGACCTTCTGCTAGAGATATTGATGGTGTTCGCGTATACGAGGTTGATATAGGTAGACTTCACATATTGATTGTAGCAAGTGGAGGTCATGTATTTGATGTTATTGAGACAGACATCGTTAAAAGCGATAAACCTAATGAGATAGGCATTGTGTATGGCGTGAAGATAGTAAGAGAAAGCGAGGGTAGAACTAGATTTATACCAATATATGGAACTTTAAAAAGATGTTTAGATTGTGGTCATCAATTTGTCTTCTCACCAAGTGGTAAATGTCCACTCTGTGGTAGTGAAAACATAAGAGATTCCTCAAAAATCATTGAAGTTCTTCAAAGACTTGCTTTAGAAGTCGATGAAGTATTGATAGGTACTGATCCCGATGCAGAGGGAGAAAAGATAGGTTTTGATGTTGCATTAGCTCTAGCACCGTATGCTAGAAATATTAAAAGGATAGAATTTCATGAAGTAACGAGAAAAGCTATACTTAAAGCGTTAGAAAATCCAAGACCTGTTGATCTTAGACTAGTTGAAGCTCAGATAACTAGAAGAATTGAGGATAGATGGCTTGGCTTTGCACTATCTGAATACGTAACCAAAAAGATTGGTAATGTTGTTGAAAAGGTTACAGGTGCAACATTAAAGGGTAGACTGAGTGCTGGTAGAGTACAAACACCAGCACTGGGTAGAGTGTTCGAGCTCTATATAAGGAATAGATTAACAACAATGCGTATTTGTCGTGTAGAAACACCTATTACAACCATAAACATACCCATAGAGTTTCTCCCTGAATGCAGAGTAAAGAAGAAGGTTAGCGATATATTGGAGAAACTGCGTATACGATTCATACCGATATCTACAGAGATTACAACAGTAATGCCACCACCACCATTTACAACAGATACTCTATTAACAGAAGCCTCACATGTTTTAAGACTAAGTGCACCTAAAGCAATGCAGATAGCACAAGAACTCTTTGAACTTGGCCTCATAACATATCATAGAACAGATAGTACAAGAATTTCGTCGACAGGTATAGGAATTGCACGAGAATACCTAGAGAATAGATTTGGCGCTTCAATAGCCAAAAAGCTATTCCATCCAAGAACATGGGGGACAGGAGGTGCACACGAAGGAATTAGACCTACAAGAGCAATCGATGTCGAGACGCTAAAACAGCTTATTGCTGAAGGTGTAATTGAGTTAGCTGTTAGACTAAGACCTCAACATTATGCTTTATATGATCTGATATTCCGTCGATTTATTGCAAGTCAAATGGCACCTGCGCTAGTCGAAGTGACAACGTATATTGTTGAAGTGGAATACAATGGAAATATAATTTATAGAACAACCACTTCATTACCTACAAAGATTGTTGAAGCTGGCTTTACATTAATGTACATGCCATTCAAAGTAGTTCAGATCTCAACAACAGATGAAACTGTGCTCAAGCCTACGAGAATAAGATCAGTAAAAGTTAGTGGTGTTAAACTGCCATCACAAGGCGATCTAGTTAGATGGATGAAGAGTGTAGGTGTTGGGAGACCAAGTACCTATGCTAAGATAATAGATGTATTACTACGAAGACGCTATGTAGTTGAACATAGAAATGTTCTGAGACCCAAAATCAGGGGTATCTTGGTATACCTAACACTTGCAGGTCTACGTTTTCCAGAAACAAAGGAAGAGTTCATGAAGTATCTAGATGATTTGATAGAGATTTTAGCGTCTAAAAGGAGAAAGTATAAGCGTGTCTCACCAGATGAACTACGAGAAATAGTTAAGAGTGCTATCGTTGAAGCTAAGCCAGAAATAGCGTCAATGGTAAGTGTTGAACGTACTAGTGAACTTCAGCAATACATGCAAATGATAGAATCCAACGAGGTTAACTATGAGGATGTCCTAAAGGATATGTTTGCTGAAGTTTGCAATTTAGTCCTAGCAAGAGAACTCAAAAAACTTGATGAAGGTGTATGTATACTTTGACTAGCAACTCTATACTAATGGCAGTTCTGCATATGAAGATAGAGTTAGGCTCTAAAAGACGTAATATAGATCGCATTCGTAAATTAGTATCAGTAGCTAAAGCTGAAGGAGCCAAAATAGTTGTATTACCAGCTTCATTTAATGTTGGTCCTATATTAAGCAAAGAATTCTCGTCGAAAAAGAGTAGACGTGGCTACTGTGAGTCGATACCTGGACCTCTTACAGAGACTCTCACAGTATTAGCAAGTAAACATGAGGTTGTCATTGTTGCAGGACCTATAATTGAACGTGTTGGCGCTAGACTCTATAAGACATCTATTGTTCTTGAACCTCTTAAGGGTGTAATAGGTAAACTTCGGAAAGTTAATGTAGAGCCCGATAAGATCATTGCCCGACCTAAAGATGTTGATCTTGTAGCAGAACTGTATAATGGGATTAAACTTGGACTGATAATAGAGGATGATATACTGTTACCTGAAATTTCTCTTGCACTACTTATACAGAAACCCGATGTTGTAATAGCATTTCTAAATCTAGATCATACAAGTCTTAAATATCGAGATTACATTCGTATTAGAGCTGCTGAAATTGGGACCATAGCTGTAGGTGTTGGTGGTATAGTTGCCAAAGGCTCAACAGTACTCTATGCTGTTCCAACAATAGTAGCGGATAGCAATGGAGAAGTAATAGAGGAGGTAAAAGGTGTTGAAGAGAAAGTCGTTTTTGTCAATGTATCTAAGAGAAAGAGTTCAAATCAAGATTTATCCGAAAGACTCGGTATCATAAAGTCTGTGTTCAAAACATTAAGACCTAGGATAAGGACTCAAAGATAACCTCTATTCTACATCTTGAGGTAATAGGAACTCTGGTGCTTTATCAACATTTATTATTGGTACTGCCACATATCCTGGTCTCGTAGTCTTACTTGGTTCAATTCTTTCCCCTGCATCATCAAGTTTTACGAGTACGTAACTCGCATCTTTAAGGGTATCGTTTTCATCTATTACATAATAGAACATAGGTAGTCCATAGTAATTGTAGTAGTCTCTGAAAACAGCTAAGAATCCAAGTATAGTCTTGCCATCTCTATTCTTGTACCTTATAATATACGTAGGTTGCATCATTGCGACACTACTTGCCATTCTGACTAGGTCTCTTATGGAGGATAGGCGTATAGGTATAGTCTTTTTATATTGGAGATCCTCTATAATTCTCTTACTCACCTTAGCTCTACCTTTGTCTGGCTCTAGCTACGACATATGTTTTTGTAGGCTAAATACCTATGACCTATTTCTAGCACTACTTCTTGGGTATAGCTATGATGAGTCTTCTCGATTTGGAGTATACTTCAACAAGACCTCTTTGAGCAAGCTCAAGTATTACCTTTTTCGCTGTACTGTACTTTATGTTGTATCTCTGTGTTAAGAGGAATGGTGTAACTATATCAAAGCTTTTGATTTCACGTGTTACTCTATCTATTATTGAGGGATCTACTAATCCTAGTGCTTGTCTCTTTTCTCGTTTCTCTTCTTTAGCTTTCCTCTCTTCTTTCATCATTCTAAGCTGTCTCTTCTCTACAGCTGTGATCGGCTTACCACCTTTAGTACCCATAGCTTTCTCCCTAAAGCTTAGAATTGGGGGTCGTTCTTATAAGCTGTTCATTGCTGAAGCTCATGTAAGTGGTGTTCAAAATGAGAATAGTTACTGTCAAGATGCCTGAATCCTATATAGAGGCTATTGATGAACTTGTTAGACTAGGAAGATTTTCTTCTAGAAGTGAAGCTATTAGAGCTGCAGTACGTGAGCTTCTTAGAAAAGAGCTTTGGGGTTCAAATACCGAGTACGAGTATGTTCATAGGAAAAGAGGTAAAGTACCTAAGGTTCTCTCTATAGATGAAGAGGATCTCATCTAATCTTATCATAGAACATATTTATTCGAGCCTATATACCGTAATTCTTGACATCTTTTAAACTCTAAGGTATGAGGTTATACTGGAAATTATGAGCGATGATGAGGGCTGGTATTGTCGATTTGATGAGAGAGGATACCAGTGCTGAGCTTGAGGAGGATCTGAATGACTATCAATGATAGGATTTCTGAAGGAGTTGATGTGTGTGTGTACATGGATAAGAGGAGAAAATGGATTGTAAAGGTCTCTCCTGGTAAGGTTTTTGGCTCAGATAGAGGCATTGTGAAAATGGATGATTTTATCGGTAGAGAATGGGGTTCTGAAATAGAGTTAAGTACTGGTGGTAGAGCATATCTCTTCAGACCTCTACTCATAGACTATTTAGAGAAGGGCTTTAAACGACGAACACAAGTACTATATCCTAAAGACATAGGGCTGATAGTTCTGCTACTGGATATCTCACCAGGTAAAAAGGTTTTAGAAGCTGGTCTTGGTTCCGGCTTTATGACTTCTGTAATTGCAAATCTTGTAAGACCTGATGGTAAAGTCGTAGCTTATGAAATTAGACAGGACTTCGTAGAAGTAGCTTTAGCAAATCTAAGAAGAATTGGTTTGGATAAATATGTCGAAATAAGATTAAAGGATATAAAGTTAGGAGTACCAGAAAAGAGGTTCTTTGATGCGGCAATTCTAGATCTTCCGGATCCTTGGGATGTACTCGATATAGTGTACAATGCTCTTAAACCCTCATCACCTGTTGTCTTCTTCTTACCAACAATTTCTCAAGTAGATAAACTGCTAACGAAGATTATTGAACATGGTAAGTTTAAGGATATTAGATGTTACGAGACGATCTTAAGGGAATACAGAGTAATGCCTGGAGCTCTAAGGCCTGAAACACGTATGACCGGTCATACAGGCTATATAGTCTTTTCAAGAACGATACTCTAGATCCTTATTCAGCTATAGATATCGTTATAAACATATTTTTCTAGAAGTTAAGTTTTGTGTAAAGCTAGGTGCAGTATGCATGAGCAGTAAACTCAGTAAGCATGGTGAGTCATTCACCCAATGGTTTGAATGGATAATAAGAGAAGCTGAGATCTATGACTATGGTAGATATCCCGTTAAAGGTGTAGGTATATGGATGCCCTACGGCTTTAAGATACGAAGATACGTAATAGAGTTGATCAGAAAACTTTTAGATGAAACAGGTCACGAAGAGATACTCCTTCCACTACTAATACCAGAAACATTGTTTAGAAAAGAAAGTGAACATGTTCAGGGTTTTGAAGGACAAGTCTTTTGGGTTACTAAAGCCGGTTATGATGAACTAGACGTAAAGCTCGTCCTTAGACCAACAAGTGAAACTGCGTTGAGCTATATGGAGAGTCTATGGATTAAAAG
>CAZUDD010000048.1:0-9223 GCA_964619665.1 uncultured Desulfurococcaceae archaeon
GGCTACGTGTTGGAGGATGATGCTATAAATAAAGAACGTCATATACTATGCAAGATCTATTATGGGCTATAGCTCGTAAACTAATTGATTACGCTAATAAAGTTCTTAAGGCTGGAAACATAGGTCATGCTGTTATGTCTCCTTAAGCTTAAATCTATATGCGATAAGTATTGCTGATGATGTTATGAAGAGTAGTAAGCTTGCTAGATATGGTAGTGTTGGTCTTATCGATGCTAGGAATCCTGCAATTGCTGGTGAAACCAGGGCTATTAGTCTTCTATAACTTGATAGTGCTGATAGTATACTGCTGGCTTTCTCCTTGGGTATCTTACTGAAAATCCACGATCTATAGAATGGGAATGCCAGTACCTCGCCAAACCTAGCTATTAGATACGCTAACACAACAAAGATGAAAGGAGGGTTCATCGACATTATTAAGGCCCATGAGGAGACCAGTACGTAGCCTACAGCAATAGCTTCAAATCTACGGCTTTGACCTATCCTCTCAGAGATGTATGTTGCTGCTATAGCTCCTATGGATATCGCTGCTTCAACAACCATAGCTTCAAAGAGCGTTAAACCGAGAACATTGACTATGTAGTTTAACAGCACTATCTCTGGAGCTATAGACCATGCAAGAGTTATCAGCGCTTCCATCAATAGAATTAACCTGAACTCCCTATCTATTCTAAACTCAAACTTCTCAACACTAATCCTCTCCTCAACATCTAGCCTAGGCATGAACTTTAGTAGGTACATGATGGTGAACACGGATGTTAAGCCAAACGCTATAAAACCTAGCCTATAGTGGTATGGTGTGTTGAATACATAGCCGAACAGGTATCCCAGTAAGAGGAAGCCTATTAGCTGGCTTAGCTCAGGTAGCCTGATATGCCATGCGAACACCTCTCCCATTCTATCCTCTGGATAGAGAATCCTTTCAGCTGCTTGATAGAGCGGATAGAATATTGTTGTTATATCCTCTATAAGTAGTCCTAGGAATAGCATTAACGGTGCTATTGGTCCATAGGCAAGTCCATAGAGTATAGATGCTACTCCATCGAGAGCGTCTATGAGTATAAGGCCATGCCTAATAGCAATTCTATCAAATAGTCTTCCCACAGCATATGTAGCTGGGATAGACAGTA
Organism: uncultured Desulfurococcaceae archaeon; assembly: GCA_964619665.1. GTDB lineage: Archaea > Thermoproteota > Thermoprotei_A > Sulfolobales > Ignisphaeraceae > CAZUDD01. The sequence goes on from CAZUDD010000048.1 coordinate 1,149, forward strand.
CATGTACTAGGGTGAAGATTACGCCAACCTCTAGAACGCTGTAGCCAGTCATGAACATATACATAGGTAGCATATACCATGTAATCAGCAGTGGCGATATGATAGTGTGGTACAGTATGTATCGACGAGCATAGTCAGGAATCTCACTCCATCTCACGATTTCCGCCTGGTAGTGTTGTAGACGTCTTAAATAAGTTCAGACCTCCGCAGCCTACCAAACAACAGAATGACCCTCTTCCCTATACCCCTCATCAATGTAGGCGTCATCTACCATCATCAACACTCAGTACATGACTGTGATATAATGATACAGACACCTAAGAGACTGATCTCATATATTAAGGATAGACTTTCGGTAAATCAAAGTCCAGATGATAAATAGCTATATCACTAAGAGACCACGTTATATAGCTCAAGGATAAAGGACAAAGAGATCAGGTTTGCATTATCAGCACTTTACTTTAATTAGGATGTATCGCGTTATTATTAGGCGAAATATTATGGAAGTGTTTTCAGCTAGAACTGCAAAGCTAATTCTCTTTTCTAGCTATCTAGCTTTTCTATTGTCTGTTAGCGATACGGTATAGACAACGTATTGTCTTGGCATTGCTTTTCATAGTTAATGCTTTTTAAACATCTTTACTCAAAGACTCTATATATAGTATGTAAAGAGTACTACATGTCTGTTCGACCTTAGAAAGCATGGAGAAATAAGATGGTGTTTAGAAGTTATCTATGTATTGTTTGAAAGTGTATATCTTTCCATCCATTCAAGGATTCTCTTTATAGCGCTGTACACAGTTCTATTACGCTCAGGATCTATAGATCTATGTTTTTTCAGTATATCTTCAAGAACTTTTATTATTGAATCTATCTCTTCATTGTTTAGTTCAATTAAATTCTTTCTCTTCTTCCTCAATATCTTGATCATGTCTATTCTTGAAGCTACTGGAAATCCTTTTAGACATAGATAGAACCTAAGAATCGGATAGATATAGCCTGCAATACTCAAGGAATCAATCTTTTGTAGAACTTTATCTATCTGATACTCCATCTTTTCAAGATATTTCTTAGCCTCGTTTACTAAACCGCGACAACTCTCCTTAATAATTCTCTTATCTGGTTTCGCAATATATTTTCTGATATCCTCTCCATGAATCAGAACAAAATTCTTCATAATGTTGTAGTATTCACATCCTATTCCAAGCCACTTAAATACGTGTTCAAGATCGTCAATCCATAAACTAATGATTCCTACTCCTTTCTCTGTCTTAGGATACTTTGAGTTTATGTTGTTAGCTATAGACTTAATATGGTCGATTAGCTCACGTTTCTTAACAACTACTAAAACATCTAGTTCACTCCAACCAGATATGAAATCCTTTTTTCTAGATGCAGAACCTACTATTGCTATACATGCAATATCATCTAGAAACTTTTCTATGCCTTGAATAAACTCCGTCAAAGCATTCCAATATGCTTCTGGTAACCATCTTAACTTCTTTAACTTCTTTTCGAGATTCATAGACTATCTCATCCTCGACATAGACTTGCTAATGGCTGCACTATTTATCTCAGTGCCGAAAAGAGGAATAGTAGAAATAGTGTTATGCTTTGAGATGTAAGGAGGAATAGTATGGCTTTGAGATCTGTTGATATAGCTTCTTTCACTTCCTGAACTACACTATCAATTGCTTTATGGATATGGTTAACATTTTCAACATTTCTTCTAAGATCTTGAATAGCATTACCTAGATAGTCTACAGTATTTCGGAGATCCTCAATCTTTTTCTCGAGATCACTCTTCAATTCCAGAAATTTCTCTTCACTAATCTTCTCTTTCAATCTCTCTTCTATCTGAAGAATCCTATTATCTAGTTCTTCATGTCTCTTCTTCTGATCTTGTTCTAGAGTACGAAGATATTCATCTAGTTTTTGAACTCTATCTATAAGATCATGAATTGCTGAGACAACTTCATCTAGGTACTCTTCATCGCTTTCACGCATGAATATAGACATAGCCTACTACCTTGCAGTACTGTATAGACACCCCAATACCGGATTAAACTACCTAGAGAATATGTTGAGTTTAAACACTATTAAAACTATTAAGGTGTGTAGATAGATGGGGTTTTAAAGCGTAGTGTGTGAGTAAGTCGGTGATAAGTAGGTGAAGGAGAAGATCTTCTATATAACGACACCCATATACTATCCAAACGATAGACCACATATAGGTCATGCATATACAACAGTACTTGCTGATACCCTAGCCAGATGGTATAGACTAAGAGGTTTCGATGTCTTCTTCTTAACAGGAACAGATGAACATGGTCTTAAGATTCAGCGTGAAGCTGAAAAACATGGATTGAATCCTAGAAGCTTTGTCGATAAGATGGTAAGTATATTCAAAGAGTACTGGTCTATTCTGGACATAGATTACTCACGATTTATAAGAACAACAGATGAAGATCATGAAGAAGTAGTTAAGTATGCACTAGACTACATCTATAGAAAGGGATATGTATATAAAGGAATTTATAAAGGTTGGTACTGTACAAGTTGTGAAAGGTATTACTCAGAGAAAGAGTATATCGTAGAGAATGGAAGACCTACATGTCCATCGCATAGAAAACCCCTTGAATATATGGAGGAAGAAACATACTTTCTCAAACTATCTGAGTTTCAAGACTATGTACTCGATGTACTTAACAAAGATATCGTATATCCAAGACACTATGCACAGGAGATAATCTCGAAGATTAAACTTGAAGGTTTACAGGATATATCAATTGCTAGACCAAAAACCCGTGTTTACTGGGGTATCGAGATACCATTCGATAAAAACTTCACAACGTATGTTTGGTTTGATGCATTATTAAACTATGTATCTGGAATAGAGTTCTTGAGAAATAGAGATAGATTCGATAGGTATTGGAACTATGTACACCACGTAATAGGTAAAGACATACTCTGGTTTCATACAGCTGTATGGTTTGCAATGTTAGCAATGTTGGATATACCACCACCAAGAAAACTACTTGTCCATGCCTTTCTAACCGTTAAAGGCCAGAAAATGGGTAAGAGTGTTGGAAACATAGTCTCGATAGACGACCTAATGTCGAGGTATGGTAGTTCAGATGCTGTTAGGTATATACTCATGAGAGTTCTCAACTATGATAAAGACGTAGAGGTATCATGGGATCTATTCGACTCTATATACACTGGAGATCTGGTCAATACCTATGGTAATCTAGTACGTAGACTAACAGTTCTAGCAATGAGAACACTCAATGGCGTTGTTGATAGAGATCTAGATGAGGAGTTTGTAAAGGAGATAAAGCCTCTTATAGATCAAGGCATAGAGGCTTACAATAGCTTTAGGATTAGCGATGCCATCAAGTATGCTATGGATATAGCTAGAAAAACAAACGCTTATCTCAATAAGCGTGAACCTTGGAGAAGCAGTAATCCAAGACCAACAATCTATACAGGTCTAGAAGCTCTTAGAATAACAACACTACTCCTATACCCTGTAATGCCTAGAACAGCTACATCGATTATTAGAGCTCTAGGTCTAGAGATAGAGTTCAGCGAAGAGATCTTCGAGTTAGGCCGTGTAGACACATTTAGAGTTCGTGAAGCACCAATACCATTCAAGAAATTGTCTGGAGCCGCCGGCGGGATTTGAACCCGCGACCACCGGCTTACGAGGCCGGCGCTCTACCAGGCTGAGCTACGGCGGCACCCTCGGTTTTCAGCACTATATCTGGATCTAATTAGCTTTGTGATTCTCTAGAACACGTAACAGAATTGATTTTTGTGGCGGGCCCGCCGGGATTTGAACCCGGGACCTCCGCCCAGCCGAGTTCGGCATGGTCTACGGGTTAAAAGCCCGCCGCTCTACCTGGCTGAGCTACGGGCCCACAGCCAGTGGCTATGTACTATGTCGGGCTTTATAAGTATAAGTCTTTATCACCTTGAAAACCCTACTTGATCTCATGATCGAACCACGTAATAACACTTATAAGCCGTATATTGTAAGATCTGTGAAAGAGGTCTTGTTTCACTATTGAGGCTTATACTATGCCATCAAAGAAACTCCCTCTCAAGAAAATCCTTGAACATGAGCTTGTACCTAAACATGAAATAGTCAAGCCAGAAGAAGCTATAGAGATACTCAAGAAGTTTGGTGTTCGTCCAGAACAACTCCCATGGATTAGAGCTTCAGATCCTGTAGCTCGTGCAATTGGTGCTAAACCTGGAGATATTGTAAAGATCATTAGGAAAAGTCCTACAGGTGGTGAAATAGTAGTCTATAGATTCGTAGTACCAGGATGAGGTGAGACTATGTCTACTTCTACAGCTATAGAGAAAGAGAAGATCAAAGCAGGTCTAGGACCGCTACCAACAACACATCCTAAGGAATATAAAGGACTTACTCACGAAGATCGCTGGACACTAATGGAGGCATTTATTAGAGAACGTGGATTAACAAAGCATCACATAGACTCGTACAACAAGTTCATAACCAAGACCATAATCGATATAGTAAAGGAAGAAGCAGTCATAGAGATTGGATCGAACTTTAGAGTAATAATTAAGGATGTTCGTATTGGAGATCCACAGGTTAGAGAAGTCGATGGAAGTATCAACAAATCGATAACACCGATGGAGTGTAGACACAGAGATCTAACTTATGCTGCACCAATATACGTTACTTTTCTACCATATGAAGGAGATATACCTGGTAATCCAGTAGAAGTTGTTCTAGGAGAAATCCCCATAATGATAAAGTCAGTTAAAGACCCATTATCTAGAATGAGCCCTGAAGAACTCATTAAGATTGGTGAAGATCCTAAAGATCCTGGTGGTTACTTCATTATCGATGGTAGTGAAAGGATAATCGTTATTCAGGAAGATATCGCGCCGAATAGAGTAATAGTAGACTATGGTCAAGAAGGTCTCAATATAACGCATACAGCTAAGGTTGTATCAGCAACAGCTGGTTATAGAGTATCTGTGATTCTGGATAGGCATAAGGATGGTACACTACATGTATCATTCCCAACAGTACCAGGAAAAATACCATTTATAGTCTTGATGAGAGCTCTAGGACTTGAAAGAGATATCGATATAGCGTTAGCTGTTTCACCTGATCCAGAGATACAGAAAGAGCTATTTCCATCCTTTGTTCAGGCAGCCGCAATAGCAACTGTTGAGGATGCTCTCGACTATATAGGTTCTAGAACAGCTATTGGTCAATCACGTGAAGGTAGAATTGAGAGAGCAAAGCTAATCCTAGACAAGTATCTGCTACCACATCTAGGAACATCACCTGAAGACAGGATAAAGAAGGCATTATTCCTAGGTCAAATGGCTGCCAAGCTCATAGAGCTTGTACTAGGTCGTAGAGGTCCTGATGACAAGGATCACTATGCAAACAAGAGAGTAAAGCTAGCTGGAGAAATGTTGGCAGCACAGTTTAGAGCTGCTTTTAGAGCATTTCTAAAAGACTTCAGATACCAACTAGAAAAGGCTAGAGTTAGAGAAAGAAAGGTCAATATTGCTCACTACGTTAGAAGCGATATAATAACAGAGAGAATCAGACATGCAATGGCAACTGGTGTTTGGATTGGAGGTAGAACTGGTGTTAGTCAAATACTTGATAGAACTAACTGGATGTCGATGCTTAGCCATATGAGAAGAGTTGTATCACCACTAAGTCGTAGTCAACCACACTACGAAGCTAGAGATTTACATGGAACACAGTGGGGTAGACTATGCCCATTCGAAACACCAGAAGGTGCAAACTGTGGTCTAGTCAAGAACTTAGCGTTATCAGCAACAATATCTGTAGGTGTTGATGAAAAGCTTGTTGAAAACATACTCTACGAACTAGGAGTCATACCCTTGCTAAAGGTATACAACGACCTTAGAGAAGGTAAGCTCACTTTCGAGGATATCAAGAATTGGGCTAAAGTATTTCTAAACGGAACACTCATAGGATATCACCCCAATGGCGAAGAACTTGTACAGAAGTTCAGAAAACTTAGAAGAGAAGGAAGAATACACTATGAAGTAAACATAGCTCACTATAGGACTAAGTACATAAACGAAGTGTATGTGAATTGTGATGCTGGTAGAATCATTAGACCACTACTCGTTGTTGAGAATGGCAAGTTAAAGATAACTAAAGAAGATGTAGAAAGGTTAAGACGAGGGGAATACACATTCGAAGACCTGGTTAAGAAGGGCGTGATAGAGTATCTCGATGCAGAAGAAGAGGAGAATGCACTTATAGCATTGAATCCACAGGAAATCAACGAGAAGACAACACATGTAGAGATATGGCCACAAGCTATCCTAGGTGTTGCAGCAGCAACAATACCCTACGCAGAACACAACCAATCACCTAGAAACACCTACCAGTCTGCGATGGTTAAACAAGCTCTAGGTCTCTATGCAGCTAACTTCCTACTAAGAGTTGACTCTAGAGCACATCTTCTACACTATCCACAAGTACCACTAGTACAGACAAAACCACTTGGAATTCTAGGCTATAACAGTAGACCAGCTGGTCAAAACATGATAGTTGCAGTTATGAGCTATACAGGCTACAACATGGAGGATGCTGTTATAATGAATCTATCGTCTGTTGAGAGAGGATTAGCTAGATCAACTTTCTTCAGAACCTATGAAACAGAAGAACGTAAGTATGCTGGTGGTCAAGAAGACAAGATCGAGATTCCAGATCCAAAAGTACTAGGGTATAGAGGTAAAGATGCATATGCAAAACTTGATAGTGATGGAATTGCAAAGATAGAAGCATTCGTTCGTGGTGGTGAAGTAATTATAGGTAAGACTAGTCCACCAAGATTTGTTGAAGAATACAAAGGATATGGTGTACTCGCTCAAAGAAGAAAAGATGCTTCAGTTACTGTCAGACATGGAGAGTTTGGATGGGTAGACACAGTCATAATCACAACCAATATTGAGGGTAACAGACTGATTAAGGTAAAGATAAGAGATCTAAGAATACCAGAGATTGGAGATAAGTTTGCTTCTAGACATGGTCAGAAAGGAGTTATAGGTATGCTTATACCTGCATACGATATGCCATACACAGTAGATGGAATAACACCAGACCTAATAATCAATCCACATGCACTACCCTCCAGAATGACTCTAGGTCAACTCATGGAGAGTATAGCTGGTAAAGTAGCTGCACTTAGGGGTAAGTTCGTTGACGGTACACCGTTCTTCGAAGAAGATATAGATGAGCTTAAGAGACAGCTACTACTCTTCGGATATCCACTAGATGGTACTGAGCCTATGTATGATGGTCGTACAGGAGAGCTCATAGGTAACCCGATATTCATAGGCATAGTCTACTACCAGAAACTTCACCATATGGTAGCTGATAAGATGCATGCTAGAGCTAGAGGACCAGTACAGCTACTAACAAGACAACCAACTGAGGGTAGAGCTCGTGAAGGAGGTCTTAGATTTGGTGAAATGGAGAGAGATACACTGGTAGGTCATGGAGCAGCTGCACTACTAAGAGAGAGAATGCTTGAAAGCTCTGATAGAACCATCATCTATGTATGTGAGCTCTGTGGATTCATAGGCTGGTACAACAGGAAGAGAGATAGATATGAATGTCCTATCCATGGAGATAAAGGTGTACTACACCCAGTAATGGTTCCCTACGCATTTAAGCTGTTAATACAGGAAATGATGAGCCTAGGCATTAAGCCTAGGCTTATCATAGGCGATAAATTCAAGGAGTATACCCTGAAGATGTGAGGTGAGATCCATGATCATCGAGGAAAAGATCATTAAAGGAATAAAATTTGGTGTTCTATCACCAGAAGAGATTAGAAAGATGTCAGTAACAGCTGTAGTATCTTCAGAGACATACGATGAGGATGGTCTACCCATAGCTGGTTCGGTTATGGATACTAAGCTAGGTGTTATCGAGCCCGGTCAAACATGTCCAGTTTGTGGTAATACTCTCGGTCTTTGTCCTGGTCACTTTGGTCATATAGAGCTTGCGCTACCAGTAATAAACGTTG
>CAZUDD010000049.1:0-9205 GCA_964619665.1 uncultured Desulfurococcaceae archaeon
GTGTTAAAGGGTATAAACAAAGCCTTAAAACCATACCTCGATAAACCTCTAGACCCTGTATCCATACTTGTACTCGCTATTGTTTCACAGATTAGCAATAGATCGGTGGTACTTGAGAAAAAGAATAGAGTTGAGCAGGACTCTATACAATTGACTGTGAGGTTTATGCAATGAAGAGACTTGAGCTATTTCTGCTACTATACTCATCTCTTGTATGTATCTCTACTTCATATTTATCAATTCTAGGTGAGAAAAGAGTAGATGCTTACATAGCTTTAACAATATTGATACACTTCATAATAACAACTGTTGTTGCGCCAGAAGGTATAAGAGAACGATTTGTATTCAAATTATTGAACACAGTATTGATGCTCATATTCATAGCAATAGTAGCATATAGAATCTGGGAGGTGTTAAAGAGTTGAAAACAAATTTCATCTCTATACTGCTAGTAATTATAGTACTCCTAGCGACAGGATCCTATACCATAGCTTCACAGAGTACTGAATATGATTCTTGTGCACTACTCAATGCTTTAAAAATTGTATTGAAGAATATCATCGATGGTGATTACATACATAGTCTAGAACTAATCAAATATTTACAAAAAACAAAAGTTGATGTAGACATAGCATATCTACACCATAGAACATATAAAGAACTATACGAACTAGTTCTATCGCTAAGAATTCTCTATGAGTTTGTAGTTAATAATAGCATTAACTGTAGTGATCATAGACTCTATAATGCACTATTCAAAGCTGTTAAAGTAAGTGATGAACTATATCAATCAATTGAGCAATACATAGAGAAACTATCGATATCATGCAATAATAGTGGTAATAATGTTACTGAATGTGTTTATGAATTAAGTAGTTCTGTAAAGACCTTGAAGAAATACATATACTATATAGTGCATAAGGCTATTGATAAACTACGTCAATGTAGAGAACTACAATCCGTAGCACTCTATACCATAGAGAAAACAGTCTTGGGAGATCAACTTTTAGAGATACATGTTGAATTCAAAAAACCCATACTCAGCTACATAGATAAGGCTAGAATCGCTATATGGGCAAACTCTACATATATAGACACTATAGCTATTGATAGAGAATACATTAAGATGCTAGATGATAAACATGCAATTCTACTCTTTAAAGTACCTAACTCAACTATAGCGATAACTCTATGCAAAACTATAGGTGAGATCAATAGGAGTAGAGTATGTGTACTTCAATACTTTCTATCAATAGCATTTCTAAGTAGAGATCATGTTGTAGCTTATGGAGGTATAGAGTTTAAGGCTTTCTATTTTTGGCCTAGAATAGAAATTACAAAAATTGATATTGATAATCGTACAATAACAGTTCACATCCATAACCATGAAAAGGAGTCTCTAGAGAATGTAAGTATATGTATCTTCAACACAACATACTGTATCTATAAACGAATTGATGTTGGAGAAAATACTGTGTATATACAGATAACAAATAGAAGTATTATTGAAAAAGCTCCTCTCTGTATCAAACTGATAGTACCATTTCAAAAACAGTATTTTGGAATTCATAAGAGATACTGTATCGGTATAACTCCTCATGATACAGAATTGATAAACAATTTACTCAATGTATCTATATATCCAAAAATCTTCTTCTACCCATTAGAAACACCAAAAATCATTATATGTTTAAATCAATCTTCAAGGAATAGCTATAGTTCTATAGCTATAGGTATTGATGGAATATCTATGAATACTACATTAAACTATAGCCAATGCATATATAGATCTATACACATGGGAATCTCATTCTTACCGCTAGAATTTAAAAGAGTTACCGTATATTACGGAGATTCAAAGTATGAATTAGATGTTGTGAGTATAAACATTGTATGGATACTAGCTTTAATGATAGTAGCTATATTGATTGATAGATATGGCTTTAAACTCAGTATACCAATGCTAAAAACAATATCAATACCCATTATAACACCGAAGATAGTTCCTAGTAAACAGGAAATAGCGTTTCCCAAAATACCTAAACGTATAGAGAAAAGACGAGATGTATTCGAAAGTCTAGTTGTGGTATTGATACCATCTAGAATAGCAAAGCTATTTCTAGAAATAACAACTATCATAAGAAGAGTTTTTGGACTTAGAGAACCTAAACCATCTGAAACTTTGAGAGAGTATATTGCTAGGATAGAAAAATCTGATATACCTTTAAAGATAAAGAATCTTACAAAAACTCTTGGTATTGAAGCAGAACTTGATCTTTATTCAAAGCGTAGAGGTGATGAAGTAAAAGCATTGAAAGTATTCAAAGAATTGAAGAGGATACTAGGTCTAGAATAACCATCTATGCTTTTCGAGATATACCTAGATAGCTTAGAATTCTATACAATGACTTTGAAATTAGCCTATATGTCGCTATAAATATGATTATCCCAAACAGCATCACTATAGCATATGCTGTGTATTCAAGAAATTCGGTTTTCATGTATGGAGAACTATATACAATTATACCTAGGATAACCATTAATATTGATAGAGTTAGTATAGATTTTGGATCTAGATCTGGAAATCTCTTAGTTTTTTGAGTAAGTATAGACAATAATAGAAAAGAGGCTATGCCTAGATATAGCATCCTTAGGTATTTTACCATGGTATAGGCTAGAAATGGTAGTGCTAAAGCTATAGCTAATATCATGACAAGTTTTTGTCTTTGTGAAGTCCTTAAATCAAAGAATAGAATGATTATCAATATAGTTATCAAAGAACATATATAGCTATTGAGTATTTGAACACGCTCTATACTTTGAATACCTGTTCTTAACACGAATAGCGATACTACAACCATGAACAATGGTATCGATAACAGTATAGAAGATAATGAAACTCCTCTAAATTTTAAACTAAATAAAATCGTTATTAGCAATACAAGGTTTAGAATTATGAACTCAGGATATATCTCTCCTTTAACACTGTACAAATATGTTATGCCTATAATGAATACAAATAGAAAAGATATGGATCTAGAGTTCATGTTCTTTCAGACCTTATAATCTCTGTTATTCTCTTCGTTATGGTTTTTAGACCAAGACTAGTAGGTGCCACATATTCAAAGCCTCTACTACTGATTTTGTCTCTTAGAATTGAGTAGATAAAAGAGGTTGCTGCAGAGTGTATCATAGTAAATCTTCTCATGGCTATCCCCATAGACTTCACTATGTAGTCTGTAAAGATCTCAGTAAACTCATCAATACTTTCAACAAAATCTTTCAATCCATTCTCTCTATACACCTTAAAGAATTCCTGAATTACCTGTGAATCAAGTTCTTGACCTCGACTTCTATATCTATATAGAGGTTCAATATTTTCTCTAAGCATTCTATCTATAAACCATCTCAATACATCAAAAGGTCCACCCTGAACTTCAAATACTCTTTCAGGAAGTACGAGTATTAGACTTACTCTATTACTTCTTGACAATAACAGCATTGATATAGTTGCCTGTACTAATGTACTTAGTTCTTCAGGAAGAGTTGATCTCAAATCACATAGTATTAAGTCTATACTTTGAGGTCTCTCAATAGCTTCTTCATGTGGTGATTTAACGAATTCCCTAACAACAAGTTTATTCTTAGAAATACTCTTCTTCCAATGTATAGACCTTATATCATCTCCAGGTGTGTAGTCCTTAACTCCATAGAATTCTCCTCGAATACTCTTAACATTTGCTAATTCCTCAAGCTCAATCCTCCCAAATACACCGTATCTTGATCTTGCTATCCATAAACCTTTACCACTCTCTAAACCAATACCAGGACCACCAACTATTGTGGGTATCGAGATATACAATCTCTTTACGCGTACCTGAGCTGGTCTTCCAATATATTCTTCAAGACTCTTAATAACAGAGTATACCTCCTCAAGTATTTTTCTTGTTTGTGGTATAGCCTTTACTATCACCTCATCTTCAAATATCTTCCTAATCGAGAAAGCCTCTATATCTTCAGCATAGATAACAACTCTATATCTTTGATATGGTGAAAAACCTACACTTACATCAATGGAAATGTCTTTCTCTCCTTCAACATCTAGAGAGCTAACACTACCGTCAACTTCTACATATATTCTAGCTCTAATTAGACTAGCAATATGTAATGGAATACTTATCTTCTTACCATAGATACCTCTGAATTCATTTGAACTCAAAACAACATCTATAAACTTAAGCAAATAGTATTTGCGACAGATTAGAAGTGTTAATAGAACGAGGTATAGAGTCAAGGTGATAGATATATAGGGATTGAGTAACAACAATAGTGTATATGGTAGTACGAGTTTAAGTCCTAGAATACCTCTTCTACCAATAAAAACAGATCCATGTAGAGAACTAGAGATATTAGGTATCTCCATATAGTGAAGTATACATATCATGGCAATACTCGAAATAATAGATATCAGTATGTACAGTGATGAATACTCAATGTGAAGAGCTGTATAAGCTATAAGGCTCATGAATATATACAGTGAAAACCTATTCAGAGAATTCCTTATCTTTATGGGCACTATAACTACCATAATAGCAATGAAACTCGCTAATACTAGGGTAGCTAAAGAATACAGAGACTTACTCTGAATAAAACTAAGTACTTCGATTAGGAGTAGTATTAGTATGGATAGAGTTAACCGCATATCAACACTACTTAATACTCTCCTTATATACATTGTATACAATCACCGATGCTATAATCAATAACATTAGTTCAAATAGATACTTAATATCTTTAGATAGTCTATAGAGCTCAATCTTTAATCTCGTGAGTACATCTAGATAATTCATGTCCTGGTATATGTATACAGAGCTATTCCCACATATACGCTCTATAAATAGTGAATTTCTTTGTATAAGTCTATTCGTTAAAACATCTAGATCGCTTAAGAGTAGAATAGATCCATTGAAATACTTAACCTCAATACCTACTACAAAACTCTTCATAGGTTCAGAAAAATCGTAGATACCATCGTCATCAAGATCAAGATATGAAAATCTAGATGAAGTAGCTATTACCTTACATAAATAGAGTCTACATTTCATAGTAATGGGATGAGGTTTCTCCATAACTACCGACATATTATCTATAGATGTAGTTACTATAGGGTAGAATCTATGGTCTAGTTTCAATACTTCATCTAGTATAGAGCTATTAACTATATCAATGGAGATACCTATAGCTTTAAAGAAATTCCTTGAAAAACCCTCTTCATCTAGGATAACCAGTTTACCACCACGTTTAACAAACTCAATAAGTTTATAGATGCTATCGTTGGATAGACTATGGACTAAAGGAATTACTAGAACACTATCTCTATCAATGCTATCTATAGACGAAACAATTCTAGCTCTAAACATCTCAACAAATATCTTATAGCCTTTATCACTATCACTAATAGCTACATAGTCTATATAGCAGGGCATTAAGGCTATGAATAGAAACGATATTGTTAACATAAGCACTAATATCAGTATTACAATAGGTTTCTCTAACATCATCTAATCACTTTCTGTATTCCTCTACAATACTTTTTATACCATCGATAAACTCTGAGAACTCTTTATCCACATCACTTCTAATAGATTTACCTTCAAAGAATAGTGCTGATATCTTCTTAGCTATCCTCTTAATATTCATTTGTTTTAATGTTTTAATTATTTCACCTTCCTCAACCTTTATATTCCATGACTTTAAATACTCTGCTAAACTCTTTGAGATCTCCTCAACTCTATCTAGTGGTATTCTCTCTAGTAACGCTATGAATTCCTTCAATAACTTCACAATTTTCTCTGCTCTATCTCTTACCTCAACATCTAGAATCTCAATGAGTTCACGATCTGCATCTTCAAAAGTTATGACAGCTAGAGCTTTAGCATCATATAGATATCTTGCAAATGCAGCATCAGGATATAGTTCTGATTCTAGTTCAGCAATAACTGGGTTTATAGGGTCCTCCGTTTCTATATAAGCTATGTAGGATCTCACAGTAAGATTTCTCCTTATATCCCGATAAAGATCCTTTAATGGCTTAACATCTATTCTCTGAGGTATTTCAATACCAAGTAATTTCTGGGATTCAGACCACGTATAGAGTCTGCCTTTGGGATCTCTTGCCATTAACAGATATAGCCTGTACTGTTTGTAATCACTACCTAGTGGATAAGGAGGCTTAGTTATTGCTGGTTCTGGACCTTCTAAAACAAACGTTATTGTCCAGCCTTCAAATCCTTTGAGTTTCTCGTATAGACCCATTTCCTCAGCTAATTTATCAGCTACATATACATAGGGATTAACAATATTATTGAAATCCTCAATAACAAGTCTTTTAGCTTCGAACATCATGTTATGAAGTACATATCTAGTAGCAAAGATCCATCTATTCAATAATTTGTTGTAATAAGCAGTTAATTGCCATCCATCAATTCTAACAGTAACTTCTTTAGGAATTGAGTTAGCATAGGATCTCTCATCGAGTCCAGGACTCTTAGCATATGATAGAGCTTTATGTAGAGGAAAAGCTGCTAATTCAATAGGTTTACCTTCCTCAAACACTATTATAGTACCTGTAGCATGCATTGTAACAGGAATAGGCTTGAACGGTACTCTACGACTATACGTGTATATGCAGATGTCCTTTCCATTATAAGAATGACACTTCTTCTCTATGTACCGACTAAATACATCTCTGTATCTCTTAGTTAAAACATCTAGCTTTTTTGTTGGTTGACCAAGAAGATTACCTATATACCTGATCTCTTCTTCTGATGGTGTATACCCCTCATGCTCAATTCTATAAATAAAGTCCTCAACACAGTATATTGCATTGAAACTCATATACTTTAACCCTATATCCACAGAAAGAAGCAAGTAGCTAAAGACCTGTAATGAGGTATTCATCGATGCCAATATATATTGCAGGTATAGTTAGAGATGAACGACTCTATAACCTAGGCAAAATCTTTAGTGTTTATGGCTATGAACCAGTACCTATAGAGAAACAACATTTAACAATATTGTTTATAGGTGATGTTGATAGCTATCACAGATATCTACTGTTGAAGAGACTATCATCGAAGGTATTTAACCATAATCGTATACTAGAACTCGATGGAATTGAGCTGCTTCCACAACATAAAGCAACAAATATAGTGTTAAGAGTTGTACCCTCAGAATGGCTTTTTAGTCTAAGACACCAATTGAAAGAATTGATAGGGGATGTAGTTGCATTGAATGATAGATACAGTTTCTATCCACATATAACGATTGCTAGAAGACCTAGAGTTCCAGATGAAGATACTATAGAAGCTATCAAGAATGAGATAAATAGAATTGTTAAGAAGAGAATAGTGCCTAGAACAACAATCGTTAAAGGTATTGCTGTTATTGAGAGTTTTCGAGGTTTACAAAATATACTTCTGTGGTTGAGTGAACCTATATCTACATAGAGATCATAGTATTGTTTGTGACAAAACTTTTATCCTAAATCATTAAGACCGTTATAGGGGGTTATCCACTGATAACCATAACAATTAGTAAGTTAGCAGTACTGCTCTCGTTAATGGCTTTTGTTGTGTTAACTGCGTTAAAAGGAAATGCAAGACATTGGTTTGCAATTGCAGCAGGATCTATACTCGTAGTACTAGGTGTGCTATCTGTTGAAGATGCTATTCTGTCTATAGATTACAATGTTATAGCGTTAGTTCTTGGTATGAGTATACTAACGGTATATCTCGAGGAATCTGGATTTATTGATGTGTGTACACATGCTATTGAGAGAAAGGTTAGAAATAGTTTTTCTATAGTTCTACTCATAACATTGTTAGCAGGTAGCATAAGTATATTCTTAGAGAATGTAACAGTAGTTCTACTGATTGCGCCAATAGCTCTTAGACTAGCTGTGAGACACAATCTCAACCCCATACCAATTGTTATTGGAACAGCATTAGCATCAAATATGGCAGGTTCAGCAACAATGGTAGGTGATCCACCTGCAGTTATGGCTGCAAGCCACTTCAATCTATCGTTTATGGACTTCATATTCTATAAAGGTAAGCTATCAATGTTTTTCATGACCTTGATACCCATGATATTTGCATGTATAGTTGTATCGATTTTAGCTATAAGACAGAAAGGATTTGAATTACCTCGAGAGATATATGCTGATATGTTTATTGAGAGAAAGAGAGTCAATAGAGTATTCCTAGCAGAAGTCAGTGCATTCCTAGGATTGAAAATATTGTTGCTTAGTGTTAGAAAAGAACTTGGAATACCACTCTATGTACCACCAATAATTGCTGTTGTAGGTACAACTATTGTGAGGGCTCTCCATAGAGACTGGAACTCTATTAAGAAAGCTTTCGCAGAAGGGTTTGAATGGAGAATAGTGTTGTTTTTAATAGGAGTATTCATGATATCTAGAGCTTTTGCTATTACAGGTTTAGCTAGCGATATAGCTCACGCAGTTCTGCATATAGGTAGAGGAGATCTCTTCATCATAACTACTCTATTAGTATATGCATCTGTTGCTGCATCAGCCTTCATAGACAATGTCCCGTATACTGCAGCAATGCTGACTGTAATCGACGAAATTTCTCTTAAGCTAGGTATAGACCCAGTAATAATTGCATGGGCAGTACTCTTAGGGACAACACTTGGAGGAAACCTAACCTATATAGGTGCATCAGCAAATGTTGTAGCTGTTAGATATCTAGAAAAACATAATCTACCAACAAGCTTCGCCAAATTCATAAGGTTAAGTCTACCCTTTAACACTGTTAGTGTTGTTCTTGGATGGATTATGTTTGAAGCAATATACATTCTATAACAAAAATATAAAGAGAGATGTCCGCAGTGTTTAAAAATCAGTACAAAGATGGGAGTATAGGGTGTATACAATGTATAGAAAGCTTCTAAGAAAAGGAGTATCACCAATAGTAGCAACAATACTACTGATACTAATTGCAGTAGCAGCAGGAGTAATGCTATGGGTATGGGTAAGCGGACTACTAGCTAGTAACCCAACAGAACAATCAGCAATGAGAGAGAGAATAAAGATTGATTCAGTAGAAATCAGTACAACAAATTGGAAAATTACGGCATACGTCAGAAACATAGGTGATGTCCCAGTGACAATAGACTCAAT
>CAZUDD010000050.1:0-8942 GCA_964619665.1 uncultured Desulfurococcaceae archaeon
GTTTTGGAGAATACATATCACCATTCAAACTAGATAAAACATAAACAACTATACGGATAACGAACCGTTACATATCGAAGAACATACTATCTAGATCACCGAAGAACTCTTCATTGACAATATAGGCTCTCGGTATACACATAGTACTTAAACTTTAAAAACCTAGGCATATACTGGAGCTCAGATCTCAATAGCTAGGTACATAGCTAGGTATCTAACTATGGTTGCAACTTTAACTAGAGAAGAAAAGGAAAAGATTTTGAGGAGTCTTGAGGAAGATCGTGAGTTTCGCTATGCTTTAATGGGTTTACTAGGATTTAAAGAGATTCTGGATAGAATTACAAGAATTGAAGAATATCAACATAGATTAGAGGAGAGACAACAAAGATTAGAAGAAAGACAACAAAGTCTCGAAGAAAGATTTGCTAAGCTTGAGGAAAGATTTGTACAACTAGAGGATAGATTTACAAAGCTAGAAGAGAGATTCGCTAGACTTGAAGAGAGATTTGCTAAGTTGGAAGAGAGGTTTGCTGAACTTGCTGAGAGACAACAGAAATTAGAAGAGAGATTTGCACAACTAGAAGAAAGGTTTATTCAATTAGAAGAAAGAGTGACTAGACTCGAAGAGGAAATGAGAGAGACACGAAGAGTTGTGATTATGATTGCACATAGGTTTGGTCTTCTTAGTGAAGAAGCGTTTAGACAGGCTATGAAGTATGTTGTTGAGGATGTTCTTGGTGTTGCAAAAGTTGAGCGATGGATTCATAGAGATGAGGAAGGTTTTGTCTATGGATATCCAGCTACAGTTGAAGTTGATGTTGCTATAAAGGATAGAGAACATATACTTATCGAGATAAAGTCTAGAGTTTCTAAAGCAGATGTAGCAGAACTATATAGGATTGGAAGACTCTATGAAAAGATAGAGAAGATAAGACCTAGACTAGTAATCGTTGGTGGTTTCATAGATTCTGAAGCTAGAGATCTTGCTAAGAGGATAGGTGTTGAGATAATACCTGTAATACTACCTGAATAACGATACTACCTAGCCTAGTTCTAAAGCCTAGACCTGTATACGGACTACCGCATATTTCTATTCATTGTCTATATAGACTTATTTTGATGGAGTAAACTAGTAGAGTTAACATGATTCGTGTTTAGGTATGCTAATATCTATTGTGTTTTGGTGTATAGCATGTGTGGATTTATGGGGTCTATCAAAGTTATTGTGATGTTCATAGTTTTAACATATACCCCTAACATCTATTCTATCTATGGATTATATGGAGAACTATATTTCGTAGATTAAAGAGTTTAGGAGTTCCTATAGTTATTGTTGGTGTTGTATGGGGTTTATGGCATGTACCGATAGCTCTAGCTGTAAAACCATTATTTGAAAAAGCGTTGCCATGGATATCACCTAGACTTATATCGCTAAGCTATGTAGTTACCTGTATACTTCTTGCATATCCACTATATCTCTTGATGATTACTTCTAACAGTATACTACCTTCAGCAGCATTTCATGGAGTAATCAATGCTCTTTGGAGAGTTCCACAGTTTGTAACTAAGATTCGTAATGAGTATAGGAATAGAGATATAGCTAAATCGATATCGATATCTATTCTATCGTGGAGTATAGCAATAGTATTGACATTGATACTAATACATATTACAGATACTGTAGTATCGTTGATAAAGTTAATGAGGTTTAGTGTATGAAGGAGATAATTGGGTTTCTCAAATCAATTCCAAGAATATTAGAGGAGAATAGAGTCGTTATGTTTTTAGTTGATGGTCTTGGATCTCTAGATATTGGTATCCCAGATCTTGAAAAAGATGTTTATCAAACAGTTTTTCCTAGTAGTACACCTGCATTTCTATATACACTTCACTCTCTACTACGTCCTGAAGAACATGGATTTCTAGAATGGTATATGAGATTTAGAGATTCAATAGTAGCTATACCTCCATGGAGAGACGTTATTGCAGATCGAGAACTTGAGCTAGATAGGGATATTACTAGAGATGATGTTTTTCCTTTTAAATCATTGTCTGAAATTCTTGTTGAAAAAGGATTTTCTGTTGTCTACTATACGCCTTTTGCAAACTCAACATTTACAAAAGCTGTAAGTATAGGTGCAGAAGTTAAGGAGATTAAGTATCTATCTCAGGTATTTCCGTTAAGTAATGCTGATTTCATACTGATTTACTGGCCATCAATAGATACTATACTTCATGAACGCTATATAGGTGAAACTCTTGAAGTAGAGATAGAGTTTATAAGGCTATTCATTAAACATTTGATAAAGAGAATTCCTAGAAAAACAAGGTTATTCATATTGTCAGACCATGGATTAACGCTATGTAGACAAAAATATCTACTTCCAATTATAGATTCAGTTCTACCTGTAGGTGGAGGAAGAATAGCATTCTATAAAGGACTAGATCTCGATACTGTTGAGAATGAGATTAGAAAGAGAGGAATTCCTGCAAATGTATATGAATTGAAAGAACTAAAATACTTTCGTACTAACATAAATCCTAGATGTTATGAAAACTATGGAGAGATTATCGTAGTTGCAGAAAAAGCAGTATGTTTTAGATATCCATTTGAAAAAGAAGAAGGTCAGGGATTAGGAGTACATGGCGGATTGAGCAATGAAGAGAGAATCGTTGTTGTATGGAGCTATGAAAAATGAAGTAGAGACTCAGTTTCAACTCAATGTATGTACTCAAAGTTTCTAGGGAGTAAATATGGGGTATAGTTGGTTTATAACGGTGTTTATTAGCTCTGAATACCATTTGGTTTATTGAGGATGATATACTTGACTATACAACTTCTTGATTTAGCAAGAAAAGCAGAAGAAGCTCTACGAAGAGTAGTTGTACCAGGTTTCGATATAGATATAGTTACAGCTGGAATTGCTAAGAAGATAACACTTTCAAAAGATGGTCGTAGTATCGCAGTATTTCTTAGCTATTCAGAACCTTCATGTTTCTTTTGTCGTTTTATCAATTGGAATCTATGGAGAAAAATCCTTGAAAAAGCTGAACAGGAACTACGTAGTATTGGTTTCATAGAGATAGAGTTCTTTGATTATACTACAGGTCTACGACTAAAACAATAAAACACAGTACATTCTATCCATAGAGTTCATCGCATTCAACTCTAGGATTTCCGGTACCGCATTACGATACGATTATTGGAAGATGCAATACTCGTCATCTAAACAAAAACTACGCGGTATATCAGCTATCGTTTTTGATCTAGTTGTAGCTATACATTATCTAAAACAGAACTAGCTAGAAGAAGAGGAATGGGATAATAGATGTACAGGGTTTAGTCTCTATGAGGTTTGTTAATGTATTTGTTCGTTTAGCTAGGAAAGAACATAGTCATAAACGTAGAGTTCTAGGTATTGTAATTGGTGCACTAGTATTCCTGGTTATGGCACCTGTATTACTGATCTATGTTGCAACAATAATCGATAATATGTACTCTCTAAAACCAATACATGAATTCATACCATGTTTTAGACTCTATGGAATTGTACTTGCACTAATCTTGGTAGCTCTAGGCTTATTCTTTATTGGATGGGCTGCATATGCTCTATGGAAACATGGTAGAGGATCACCTTTACAGATAGCTTCAACACAAAAACTAGTGACTATAGGTCCCTATGCATACTGTAGAAACCCAATTATGTTAGGTTCAATACTCTACTATCTAGGCCTAACCCTATTGATAGGTAGTTTAATAGGAATTGTATTAGTGATACTCTTTGAAATACTCTATGGTATATACATAAAGCTTATTGAAGAGAAAGAACTTGAACTAAGATTTAGTAGAGAATACAAAGAATACAAAAAGTATATACCATTCATAGTACCACGCCCAAAAAGAAAACGCTCTCTACAATCATGATAACTCAATCTAGGAAACTCATTAGCATAAAATGGCATTTTCTTCATAGGGACGACTTTAAGAGCTAGTGGTGTTGTCCTGCTCACTACAGCACACTGTTTTAATTATCTATTGTTGAATTGAGTGATATTTTAGTACTGTACATCAACTCTCATCTAGAGTACGTTGATACAATAGTTATGAGGTAATCATCATAGTTGTGATAGACACTAAATACCTCAATACATTTGAATTGTCGAAAACACATAGTTGACAAAATATCTTGAAGCTATAATGTGAATTCAGCTACATAGTAGACGCAAGATATCAGATCTAATATGTGGGGGATAACTAATTTAAAACTCGATATCTAGTAGCTTTCATGTGTCTAATATCCTGAGGAAATCAGGTATCTAAGACTAGGCGTATTGCCATTGAGGTTCCAGATAATCTCAGAATTCCTTATTCCTTCTAACGAATTTGAAGGAGAAATTAAGAAAAGAGTTCTTAGGAGGTGAATGATCTATTCGTTTCTATACCGTAATAGACAGAAGAGATGGGAGATAATTATCTCCCATCTCTTCTGTCTATTACGGTATAGAAACGAATAGATCATTCACCTCCTAAGAACTCTTTTCTTAATTTCTCCTTCAAATTCGTTAGAAGGAATAAGGAATTCTGAGATTATCTGGAACCTCAATGGCAATACGCCTAGTCTTAGATACCTGATTTCCTCAGGATATTAGACACATGAAAGCTACTAGATATCGAGTTTTAAATTAGTTATCCCCCACATATTAGATCTGATATCTTGCGTCTACTATGTAGCTGAATTCACATTATAGCTTCAAGATATTTTGTCAACTATGTGTTTTCGACAATTCAAATGTATTGAGGTATTTAGTGTCTATCACAACTATGATGATTACCTCATAACTATTGTATCAACGTACTCTAGATGAGAGTTGATGTACAGTACTAAAATATCACTCAATTCAACAATAGATAATTAAAACAGTGTGCTGTAGTGAGCAGGACAACACCACTAGCTCTTAAAGTCGTCCCTATGAAGAAAATGCCATTTTATGCTAATGAGTTTCCTAGATTGAGTTATCATGATTGTAGAGAGCGTTTTCTTTTTGGGCGTGGTACTATGAATGGTATATACTTTTTGTATTCTTTGTATTCTCTACTAAATCTTAGTTCAAGTTCTTTCTCTTCAATAAGCTTTATGTATATACCATAGAGTATTTCAAAGAGTATCACTAATACAATTCCTATTAAACTACCTATCAATAGGGTTAGGCCTAGATAGTAGAGTATTGAACCTAACATAATTGGGTTTCTACAGTATGCATAGGGACCTATAGTCACTAGTTTTTGTGTTGAAGCTATCTGTAAAGGTGATCCTCTACCATGTTTCCATAGAGCATATGCAGCCCATCCAATAAAGAATAAGCCTAGAGCTACCAAGATTAGTGCAAGTACAATTCCATAGAGTCTAAAACATGGTATGAATTCATGTATTGGTTTTAGAGAGTACATATTATCGATTATTGTTGCAACATAGATCAGTAATACAGGTGCCATAACCAGGAATACTAGTGCACCAATTACAATACCTAGAACTCTACGTTTATGACTATGTTCTTTCCTAGCTAAACGAACAAATACATTAACAAACCTCATAGAGACTAAACCCTGTACATCTATTATCCCATTCCTCTTCTTCTAGCTAGTTCTGTTTTAGATAATGTATAGCTACAACTAGATCAAAAACGATAGCTGATATACCGCGTAGTTTTTGTTTAGATGACGAGTATTGCATCTTCCAATAATCGTATCGTAATGCGGTACCGGAAATCCTAGAGTTGAATGCGATGAACTCTATGGATAGAATGTACTGTGTTTTATTGTTTTAGTCGTAGACCTGTAGTATAATCAAAGAACTCTATCTCTATGAAACCAATACTACGTAGTTCCTGTTCAGCTTTTTCAAGGATTTTTCTCCATAGATTCCAATTGATAAAACGACAAAAGAAACATGAAGGTTCTGAATAGCTAAGAAATACTGCGATACTACGACCATCTTTTGAAAGTGTTATCTTCTTAGCAATTCCAGCTGTAACTATATCTATATCGAAACCTGGTACAACTACTCTTCGTAGAGCTTCTTCTGCTTTTCTTGCTAAATCAAGAAGTTGTATAGTCAAGTATATCATCCTCAATAAACCAAATGGTATTCAGAGCTAATAAACACCGTTATAAACCAACTATACCCCATATTTACTCCCTAGAAACTTTGAGTACATACATTGAGTTGAAACTGAGTCTCTACTTCATTTTTCATAGCTCCATACAACAACGATTCTCTCTTCATTGCTCAATCCGCCATGTACTCCTAATCCCTGACCTTCTTCTTTTTCAAATGGATATCTAAAACATACTGCTTTTTCTGCAACTACGATAATCTCTCCATAGTTTTCATAACATCTAGGATTTATGTTAGTACGAAAGTATTTTAGTTCTTTCAATTCATATACATTTGCAGGAATTCCTCTCTTTCTAATCTCATTCTCAACAGTATCGAGATCTAGTCCTTTATAGAATGCTATTCTTCCTCCACCTACAGGTAGAACTGAATCTATAATTGGAAGTAGATATTTTTGTCTACATAGCGTTAATCCATGGTCTGACAATATGAATAACCTTGTTTTTCTAGGAATTCTCTTTATCAAATGTTTAATGAATAGCCTTATAAACTCTATCTCTACTTCAAGAGTTTCACCTATATAGCGTTCATGAAGTATAGTATCTATTGATGGCCAGTAAATCAGTATGAAATCAGCATTACTTAACGGAAATACCTGAGATAGATACTTAATCTCCTTAACTTCTGCACCTATACTTACAGCTTTTGTAAATGTTGAGTTTGCAAAAGGCGTATAGTAGACAACAGAAAATCCTTTTTCAACAAGAATTTCAGACAATGATTTAAAAGGAAAAACATCATCTCTAGTAATATCCCTATCTAGCTCAAGTTCTCGATCTGCAATAACGTCTCTCCATGGAGGTATAGCTACTATTGAATCTCTAAATCTCATATACCATTCTAGAAATCCATGTTCTTCAGGACGTAGTAGAGAGTGAAGTGTATATAGAAATGCAGGTGTACTACTAGGAAAAACTGTTTGATAAACATCTTTTTCAAGATCTGGGATACCAATATCTAGAGATCCAAGACCATCAACTAAAAACATAACGACTCTATTCTCCTCTAATATTCTTGGAATTGATTTGAGAAACCCAATTATCTCCTTCATACACTAAACCTCATTAACTTTATCAACGATACTACAGTATCTGTAATATGTATTAGTATCAATGTCAATACTATTGCTATACTCCACGATAGAATAGATATCGATATCGATTTAGCTATATCTCTATTCCTATACTCATTACGAATCTTAGTTACAAACTGTGGAACTCTCCAAAGAGCATTGATTACTCCATGAAATGCTGCTGAAGGTAGTATACTGTTAGAAGTAATCATCAAGAGATATAGTGGATATGCAAGAAGTATACAGGTAACTACATAGCTTAGCGATATAAGTCTAGGTGATATCCATGGCAACGCTTTTTCAAATAATGGTTTTACAGCTAGAGCTATCGGTACATGCCATAAACCCCATACAACACCAACAATAACTATAGGAACTCCTAAACTCTTTAATCTACGAAATATAGTTCTCCATATAATCCATAGATAGAATAGATGTTAGGGGTATATGTTAAAACTATGAACATCACAATAACTTTGATAGACCCCATAAATCCACACATGCTATACACCAAAACACAATAGATATTAGCATACCTAAACACGAATCATGTTAACTCTACTAGTTTACTCCATCAAAATAAGTCTATATAGACAATGAATAGAAATATGCGGTAGTCCGTATACAGGTCTAGGCTTTAGAACTAGGCTAGGTAGTATCGTTATTCAGGTAGTATTACAGGTATTATCTCAACACCTATCCTCTTAGCAAGATCTCTAGCTTCAGAATCTATGAAACCACCAACGATTACTAGTCTAGGTCTTATCTTCTCTATCTTTTCATAGAGTCTTCCAATCCTATATAGTTCTGCTACATCTGCTTTAGAAACTCTAGACTTTATCTCGATAAGTATATGTTCTCTATCCTTTATAGCAACATCAACTTCAACTGTAGCTGGATATCCATAGACAAAACCTTCCTCATCTCTATGAATCCATCGCTCAACTTTTGCAACACCAAGAACATCCTCAACAACATACTTCATAGCCTGTCTAAACGCTTCTTCACTAAGAAGACCAAACCTATGTGCAATCATAATCACAACTCTTCGTGTCTCTCTCATTTCCTCTTCGAGTCTAGTCACTCTTTCTTCTAATTGAATAAACCTTTCTTCTAGTTGTGCAAATCTCTCTTCTAATTTCTGTTGTCTCTCAGCAAGTTCAGCAAACCTCTCTTCCAACTTAGCAAATCTCTCTTCAAGTCTAGCGAATCTCTCTTCTAGCTTTGTAAATCTATCCTCTAGTTGTACAAATCTTTCCTCAAGCTTAGCAAATCTTTCTTCGAGACTTTGTTGTCTTTCTTCTAATCTTTGTTGTCTCTCCTCTAATCTATGTTGATATTCTTCAATTCTTGTAATTCTATCCAGAATCTCTTTAAATCCTAGTAAACCCATTAAAGCATAGCGAAACTCACGATCTTCCTCAAGACTCCTCAAAATCTTTTCCTTTTCTTCTCTAGTTAAAGTTGCAACCATAGTTAGATACCTAGCTATGTACCTAGCTATTGAGATCTGAGCTCCAGTATATGCCTAGGTTTTTAAAGTTTAAGTACTATGTGTATACCGAGAGCCTATATTGTCAATGAAGAGTTCTTCGGTGATCTAGATAGTATGTTCTTCGATATGTAACGGTTCGTTATCCGTATAGTTGTTTATGTTTTATCTAGTTTGAATGGTGATATGTATTCTCCAAAAC